>NZ_RZQE01000031.1:0-26204 GCF_004022955.1 Mesorhizobium sp. M7A.F.Ca.US.002.01.1.1
GATACCAGGGCTCGCGCCCGCCCGAGCGCCGCGTCGGTCCAGCATGGAAATCGCCTGATATGCCGTCGAAACCCAGCCGCAATTCGTCCACCGGGCGCGTCTGAAAATGATCCGCCGGCGCCACGTAAAGCGCTGCCGCCCTGGCGGCAAGCTTTCGCGCGGCGATGATTTCAACCGGCTTTTCAGCCTCGGGGAAGAGATCCGGCATGGCGTTCTTTCCATTCGTCATCCAGCGAGTTAGCCGGGCGCGCTTCGCGGCGTCCAGTCGAAAGTGCTGATCGTCCGATCAACAGCACCGATAGGATCGCGATCACGCTTTTCTTACCTGTCATCGATCTCGCACCACATTGCCGGCGCGCGGTGCCGGTTTCATAGTGACGTCCAGACGGTTTGCGGAGGCTGATCATGCGACCTGTGACGGCAATCACGTTGCTTTGGTTGATCTGGGCAGGAAGCTGGGCCGTCGCCGCTTTGTGGTCCGACCCTGCCCAGAAGCGCGCCGGGTTCAAGGCGGAGGCCCGCTATCGGGGTCTCTGGGTAGCCGGCGCGGTGCTGCTGTTCATTCCGGCGCACGGCTATGAAGGCCGGCTCAGGCTGTGGATGCCTGATCTCCCCGAAGCCTGGATCTGTGTCGCCCTGATCGCCATCGGCATCGCCTTTGCCTGGTGGGCGCGCCTGCATCTTGGCAGGCTGTGGTCGGGCACCATCACCGCCAAGGCCGGGCACCGTGTCGTCAACACCGGCCCGTATGGCCTTGTCCGGCATCCGATCTACACCGGATTGCTGCTGGCGATCCTCGCCACCATGGCAGCCAAGGGCACCATCTGGGGCATAGCCGGAACCGCGCTGCTCATCATCGGCATCGTGACGAAAGCCAGGCTGGAAGAAAATTTCCTGCGCGGCGAACTGGGCAGCGCCTATGACGACTATGCCGCGCGCGTTCCGATGCTGGTGCCGTTCGCACCAGCCTGACGCGGCAGCCTCAAAGCATTCTCAGCAGCGCGCCGCCGATCGAGTACCCCGCGCCGAAGGCGCAGATCAGACCGAAATCGCCCGGCTTCATATCGGCGTGGTTCTCCGACAGCGCGACGATGGCCCCGGCGCCCGCCGTGTTGCCCAGCCGCTCCAGCACCATTGGCGCGCGGTCGTGATCGACCTCGTGGCCGAACGACAGCTTCAGGATCATCGCATTCATCCGCGCATTGGCCTGATGCAGCCAGAAGCGCCTGATCGCCTGTGGCGTCAGCCCGTGCTCGGCGAGGAATTCGACGATGAATTTCTGCCCGGCGACGGTGACTTCCTTGAACACCTTGTTGCCGACCTGCTTGATCAGATTGCCTTCCAGATTGATCATGTAAGGATCATCCTGGGCGGTGCGGGTATGGTAGCCCAGATTGGTGCGGATGTTGTTCGACATCTGCGTCCAGATGCGCGTGTCGAGCACCTCGAAGCGCCCCGGCCGCTTGTCGCCCTTGGCCAGGCCTTCGAGCACCATCGACACCGAAGCGTCGCCGAAAATGAAATGCGTCTGCCGGTCGCGAAAATTGAGATGGCCGGTGATGATCTCGGGCGTCGTCACCAGAATGCGCTTGTGCGCGCCGGACCGCACCAAATTGACGGCGATGTGCAAGGCCGCCGCCGCCGAAGAACAGCCGAGCCCCATGTCGAAGCCTGCGCCCTTCGTGCCCAGCGCCTCCTGCATTTCGATGGCGATCGCCGGATAGGGCCGCTGGTGATGCGAGGCCGAGCAGATCACCAGGTCTATATCCGACGGCTGTAGTCCCGCATGCTCGAGAGCCTTCTTTGCCGAGGCGATGCCGAACTCGGCTTCGAGCGACAGCGCATCGTCGGGCCGAGCCGGAATGCGCGGCGACATGCGGGTCGGGTCGAGAATGCCTTCGCGCTCGATGACATGACGGGTGCGCACGCCCGAAGCGTGGACGATGAAGTCGCTATCCGATTTCGCCAGCGGCGGCTCGTCGGTGCCCAGGCGGCGCGCATTCTCCGCGTCGACCCAGGCATTGAAGCTGGCCACCAGCTCTTCATTGGTGATTGTGGCTTCAGGGATTTCAACGCCGATGCCGCTGATGATGACGCGATGCATGTCCAGTCCGTCCCATCCGCAGGCGTTGCGGGCTTCATGTGGGCGCCGGAACGCTCCGGCGCAACAGTTTTCTCACCGCGGCGGTTTACGCCGGCTTAAACCAAAGGTTTAGGCCGGACTGGTCCTCGTGCAACGTGGATAATCAGGCCCGCTTGGCAACGATGAAGATGCGTGGAAAGCGCAAAAGCACCTTACCGCTAGCCGTTTTCGGATAGGCCTTGGCGATCTTGGCCGTGTAGCTTTCGAGGAACATCGCCCGTTCGTCGGAATCCAGCGGATCGAGGAACGGTTTCAGGCCCGTCGACTTCACCCATTCGACGATCGCCTGCGCGTCGGCAAGCGGGTGGTTGTAGATGGTATGCCAGATATCCAGCCGATCACTGAGCGGCGACAGGAGGTCATAGTAGGACGACACCGGCGGCAACGGCCCGCGTGCCGCGCCCTTGAGCTTTTCGGCAAACGGCAATTCGGCGGCGGTCTCGCGCATCAGGCGGTGGGAGTCCTCGCCCAGATTGTCGGGCATCTGGACGGCAAGCGCGCCGCCTGGCGCGAGGAAACCCATCAGCCGCTGGAAGACTGCGGGATGCTCGGGCAGCCACTGGAACACCGCATTGGCGAAGATCACGTCGACCGGCTCCGCCGGCTGCCATGTGGAGGCATCGGCCAGATCAAAGATGACCTCGGGCAAGCGAGCCCGCGCCTTCTCGATCATGTCGGGCGAAGTGTCGAAGCCGCTCACCCCAGCATCCGGCCAGCGCCCGACGAGCAGTTCGGTCGAGTTGCCAGGCCCGCAGCCGATGTCGACGACCCGGCGCGGAAAGTCGACGGGCACCTGCGCCACAAGATCCCGCGCGGGCCGCGTGCGTTCGTCCTCGAATTTCAGATATTGGGCGGCGGACCAATCAGCCATTTGAGCTCCTCATGCCGGTTGAGATCGCCGCCCGGAAAACCCCTTACCGCGTCAGCCTCTTGTAGGTCATGCGGTGCGGGTTGACGGCATCTGGCCCGAGGCGGCGGATCTTGTCCTGCTCGTAATCCTCGAAATTGCCCTCGAACCATTCGACATGGCTGTCGCCCTCGAAGGCGAGGATATGCGTCGCCAGGCGGTCGAGGAACATGCGATCGTGGGAGATGATGACCGCGCAGCCACCGAAATTTTCCAGCGCGTCTTCGAGCGCGGCCAGCGTTTCGGTGTCGAGATCGTTGGTCGGTTCGTCGAGCAGCAGCACATTGCCGCCGGTCTTCAACATCTTGGCCAAATGCACGCGGTTGCGCTGGCCGCCGGAGAGGTTGCCGACCTTCTGCTGCTGGTCGCCGCCACGGAAGTTGAACGACGCGCAATAGGCGCGCGTGTTGGCCTCGAACTTGCCGAGCTTGACCACTTCTGCGCCGCCGGAAATCTCTTCCCACACCGTCTTCGACGGATCGAGAGCATCGCGGCTCTGGTCGACATAGCCGAGCTTCACCGTTTCGCCGACGCGCACAGAACCCGCATCCGGCTTTTCCTGGCCGGTGATCATGCGAAACAGCGTCGTCTTGCCGGCGCCGTTCGGGCCGATGACGCCGACGATGCCGCCGGGCGGCAGCTTGAATTCCAGGCCGTCGATGAGCAGCGTGTCACCAAAGCCCTTCGACAGGCCTTCCGCCTCGATCACGACATTGCCGAGCCGTTCGCCGTGCGGGATGACGATCTGCGTATCGCTCGGACGCCGCTTGTCGGCTGCATCCAAAAGGTCCTGGAACGCCTGGATACGCGCCTTGGACTTGGTCTGGCGGGCCTTCGGGCTCGACTGGATCCATTCGCGCTCGCGGCCGATGGCGCGCTGGCGGGCATCGTCCTCGCGGCCTTCCTGCTTGAGCCGCTTGGCCTTGGCTTCGAGGTATTTGGTGTAGTTGCCCTCATAGGGAATGCCGCGGCCGCGATCGAGTTCGAGGATCCAGCCGGTGACGTTGTCGAGGAAGTAGCGATCGTGGGTGATGATCATCACGGCGCCCGGATAGGCACGCAGATGCTTTTCCAGCCATGCCGTGGTTTCGGCGTCGAGATGGTTGGTCGGTTCGTCGAGCAGCAGAAGGTCGGGCTGGCGCAGCAGAAGCTGGCAAAGCGCGACGCGGCGGCGCTCGCCGCCCGAAAGCTTGGTGACTTCCGAATCCTTGGGCGGGCAGCCCAGCGCTTCCATCGCCATCTCGACCTGCTGTTCGAGGTCCCACAGGTTCAGCCGATCCATCTCGTCCTGGAGCTTGGCCGACTCGTCGGCCGTCTCGTCGGAATAGTTCATCATCAATTCGTTGTAGCGCTCGATGATGGCGGTCTTGGCGGCGACGCCTTCCATGATGTTTTCGAACACGGTCTTGTCCGGATCGAGCGCCGGCTCCTGCGCCAGGTAGCCGACAGTGGCGCCTTCGGCGAGCCACGCTTCGCCGTTCCACTCCTTGTCGAGCCCAGCCATGATCTTGAGGATCGTCGACTTGCCCGAACCGTTGGGGCCGAGGATGCCGATCTTGGCGTCCGGATAGAAGGAGAGATGGACATTCTCGAGCACCTTCTTGGTGCCATAGGCCTTGTTGAGGCCGGCCATGTGATAGATGAACTGGCGTGCCACGCGCGCTTTCCCTGAAAAACCGACTGGATTTGTCGAATTGAATGGAGGTTGGCCGCTATGTAGGCGATGCGGCGGCGAACGGCAATCGCTTTTGCCAGATCAGGCCAATCACACGGACAAGTGTGGACCGCTGCTCGTGCAGTCTAGGCGCCGTTCAGCCGCCCTTACTGGAACCCGATAGCGTCGACGGTGCCGGTCGGGCAGCCTGCCTTGTTGGTCGGCACCGAAGCCAGCAGCAGGTCCTTGAGCGCGCTGTTCGGGCCGATCGGGCCGGCGAGGCCGAGGGTCAGTTCGCCGATCAGCCGCCTGCCGCTCGACGGATCGATGACGCAGGAAACGCGCACGCGGTCCCCTGCTCCCGCCCCGAAGGCAGTGTCGAAAGCGCCGCGGATCTGGTCGGCCGTCAGCTTGCCGCCGATGTTCTTGGCAAAGAGATCGCGCACCGGCGAACTGTTCACCGCGCGCATCAAATTCAGCGCATCGGAGAAATAGTCCTGCTGGCTCTTGCCGTAGCAGGTGCCGTGCTTGATCCATTCATGCCGTTCGAGATGGGAGGCCGTTCCAGGCATCACCTGATCGAGTTCCGTGCGGGTGTTGGCGTCAAGATTGACCGGCGGCAGGTCTTTCCAGTGGGCCGGATTGTCGTTGGCCTTGTCGCTCGCCGTCGCCTGGCAATAGAAATTGCCATTCGGCTGCGGCCACAGGCCGTGCAAGGTGAAATGCGTGGCGTCGAAATCGCCGGTACTTTGTGCCCTGCATTCGGTCTTGTTCGACTTTGTCTCGCAAAACGCCGGCTGCCAGCTCAGCGCGAAGACGTATTCGGGCTTCCCCGATGCCGCCGGCTTGCCTTGCCCGTCAGGCGCGGCCGGCACGGTCGCCGCGCTGCTGCCGGAAACATGGCCGCAGCTGACCTTCACCCAGCGGCGCTCCGGATCGGCGCCCGGCACCAGGATGAGATAATGCGTCGGCGTATCCTTGTTGCCGGCAAGCAGCTGATAGCTCTGCCCGGCATCGGTCGAGACATTGCCGGGGTTCTTGCCGTTCTTGATCGCTTGCGTCGCCGGACAGGCGGCGTCGGCGACGAAGCTGCCGCTCATCTTCACGTCGGCATGCGCGGCCCCGGCCAGCGACGCCGCCAACATGGCCAATCCGAAAACGACACCGATGCGCATGGAGAATCCCCGGCTGAAGAAGTGGGCGACAGACTGAAGCTGTCTCCATGTCAGAATTGCGATATTTTGCTGACCGAACGCAAGAAACATCGTCGCGAAAAGCGGGTTTGCCGGATTGACGCATAATGTGGGCCGGCGCAAACAAAGCCAACGACGACAAAAGCAAGGGCGGGACCAGGCGGCATGTCATTCAGCCAGCAGCGCGTGGTTGCCTCGCCGACCGGTGCCGAGCTCAATCTTTTCGTCAGGCAGGCCGATGGCCGGGCACGCGCCGTCGTCCAGATCAATCACGGGCTAGCCGAGCACGCAGCGCGCTATGCCCGCTTTGCCGATTTTCTTGGCTCGCGCGGTTTCGACGTCTATGTCCACGATCATCGCGGCCACGGCGCGACCAAGGCGTCCGACGCTCCGCTCGGCAGGTTCGCCGACAGGGACGGTGCCGCCAAGGTGATCGCCGACGTCGACGTCATCCATGATCTCATCGCCCGCGAACGGCCAAACAGACCGGTCATCCTGTTTGGCCATTCGATGGGTGCGTCGGTGGCGCTGAA
This sequence comes from Mesorhizobium sp. M7A.F.Ca.US.002.01.1.1, assembly GCF_004022955.1. Taxonomy (NCBI): domain Bacteria; kingdom Pseudomonadati; phylum Pseudomonadota; class Alphaproteobacteria; order Hyphomicrobiales; family Phyllobacteriaceae; genus Mesorhizobium; species Mesorhizobium sp. M7A.F.Ca.US.002.01.1.1. Next base: position 6,431 of record NZ_RZQE01000031.1, read on the forward strand.
CTACCTGTTGCGCCACTCGCCACGCGTTCACGCGGCAGCAATCTGGAACGGCAATTTCTCCCAAGGCCCGCTTGGGCAGCTTGCGCTCGGCATCCTTGCCTGGGAACGGATGCGGCTCGGCTCCGACGTGCCATCGCGCCTGCTGCCGAAACTCACCTTCCAGGCCTGGGGCAAGGCGGTGCCCAATCACCGCACAGTGTTCGACTGGCTGTCGCGCGACGAAGCGGAAGTGGCGAAATACATTGCCGATCCCTTGTGCGGCTGGGACGCTTCGGTGTCGATGTGGCGCGACGTCGTCGGTATGGCGCTGAACGGCGGCAAGGATGCCGGCTTTGCCGGTATCCGGCGCGACCTGCCCGTCAGCATCGTCGGCGGCGAGAAGGATCCGGCTTCCGACTATGGCAAAGGGATCACCCATCTTGCCGATCGCATGCGCAAGATGGGCTTTTCGAATCTGGTTTCAAAGGTTTACGCCGACACCCGCCACGAAAGCCTGAACGAGGTGAATCGCGACATTATCATGGATGATTTCGCCGCCTGGGCCGACGAAGTCCTCAAAGCGTGACGGATTGGCCCATTGCAAGAGCCGTGACAGCCGTTGCAGGGCTTGATAGAGGCTCTGCTTTCGCAGCAATCGCAGTGATTGCGGCAACCACGGTGATCCATGGCTGAGCCCCCGCTGAAAGGCGTCCGCGTCGTCGAACTCGCCCGCATCCTTGCCGGGCCATGGGCCGGGCAGTTGCTTGCCGATCTCGGCGCCGATGTCATCAAGGTCGAGAGCCCCGATGGCGGCGACGACACCCGCAAATGGGGCCCGCCCTTCGTCATGGGCAAGGACGGCGAGAACCTGTCGGCCGCCTATTACCATTCCTGCAACCGCGGCAAGCGCTCCATCGCCATCGATTTCTCGACCCCGGAAGGCGCCGAGACGGTGCGCCGGCTGGTCGCCACTTCGGACGTGCTGATCGAGAACTTCAAGCTCGGCGGCCTGAAGAAATACGGCCTCGACTATGACAGCCTGCGCAAGATCAACCCGCGCCTCGTCTACTGCTCGATCACCGGTTTCGGCCAGGACGGTCCGTACGCACCGCGCGCCGGCTACGACTTCATCATCCAGGCCATGGCCGGCATGATGTCGATCACCGGCGAGGTCGGCCGCGAGCCGCAAAAGGCGGGCGTCGCCATCTCCGACATCTTCACCGGCCTTTATTCGGTCATCGCCATCCAGGCAGCACTGCGCCATGCCGAGCAGACCGGCGAAGGTCAGCATGTCGACATGGCGCTTTTCGACACCCAGATCTCGGCGCTCGGCAACCAGAATTTGAACTATCTCGTCTCCGGCAAATCGCCGGTGCAGATGGGCAATGCGCATATGAACATCGCCCCCTACGAGGTGGTGCCGGTCCGGGATGGGCACATCATCCTGGCGGTGGGCAATGACGGCCAGTTCGCCAAATTCTGCGCTGCCGTCGGGCTGGACGATCTGCCAGCCAATCCAGATTTCGCCACCAACCCCGCCCGGGTCGCCAACCGGGTCAAGCTGCGCGAGCATGTGATCGAAGCGCTGAAGATCTTCGACCGCGATCCGCTGCTGGCAAAGCTGGAAGCGGCCGGCGTGCCGGCGAGCCCGATCAACACGATCGGCCAGATGTTCGCCGACCCGCAGACGATCGCGCGCGGCATGCGGCTCGACCTGGACGATGGCCATGGCAATCTTCTGCCTTCGGTGCGCGCGCCGATGGTGATGTCGGGCACGCCGCTGGTCTATGAGCGCCCCTCGCCGCGCCTGGGCGAGCACACGCAAGAAATCCTTGCCGAACTGGAGAAGTCTGGACAATGAAGACCGGCGGACAACTCATCGTCGACGCTCTCGAAGCCAACGGCACCGACCGCATCTACTGCGTGCCCGGTGAATCCTATCTGGCGGTGCTCGACGCGCTGCACGATTCAGCGATCCGCACCATCGTCTGCCGCCAGGAAGGCGGTGCCGCCATGATGGCCGATTGCCACGGCCGCCTGACCGGCAAGCCCGGCATCTGCTTCGTCACCCGCGGCCCCGGCGCCACCAATGCCTCGGCCGGCATCCACATCGCCATGCAGGATTCGATACCCGTCATCCTGTTCATCGGCCAGGTCGCCGGCCACGCCAAGGAGCGCGAGGCTTTCCAGGAGGTGGATTACAAGAGGTTCTTCGGCGACATCGCCAAATGGGTAGTCGAGATCGACGACGCCTCGCGCATCCCAGAATTCGTCACCCGCGCCTTCGCCGTGGCGACATCGGGCCGTCCCGGCCCGGTGGTGATCTCGCTGCCCGAAGACATGCTGACCAGTGTCGTCGAGGCGCCCGTCGCCTTGCCGCACACACCGGTGGAAACACGGGCCGGCGAAGCGGAACTCGATGCGCTGGAAAAGCTGCTGGCTAAGTCCAAGCGGCCTTTCGTCATCCTTGGCGGCACGCGCTGGGACGCCGAGGCGGTTGCACAAATGCGCGCGATCGCCGAGGCCTGGTCGCTGCCGGTCGGCTGTTCCTTCCGCCGCCAGATGCTGTTCGATCATCTGCATCCGAACTATGCCGGCGATGTCGGCATAGGCATCAACCCGAAGCTGGCCACAGCGATCAAGCAGGCCGACCTCGTGCTGCTGATCGGCGGCCGCATGGGCGAAATGCCCTCCTCGGACTACACGCTGCTGAAAAGCCCCTACCCCGCCCAGACACTGGTCCATGTCCATGCCGATTCCGGCGAGCTCGGCCGCGTTTACAGGCCGGCATTGGCGATCAACGCCTCGCCGTCCGCCTTCGTCGACGCTTTCGCCAAACGCAAGCCGGCCTCCGCACCCGTCTGGGCAGCCGAGACGCCAAAGCTGCATGCCACCTATCTCGACTGGTCGACACCACCCGAAAGCGGCCCCGGCCCGGTCCAGATGGGCCCGATCATGAACTATCTCGAAAAGATGTTGCCCGACGACGCCATTCTCACCAACGGCGCAGGCAATTACGCCACCTGGGTGCATCGCTTCCATCGCTTCCGCCGCTTCGCCACTCAAGGTGCGCCGACGTCAGGCTCGATGGGCTATGGCACGCCTGCGGCAGTCGCCGCCAAAGAGCTGTTTCCAGAGCGCACCGTGGTCGCTTTCGCCGGCGACGGCTGCTTCCTGATGAACGGGCAGGAATTCGCCACTGCCGTGCAATACGACCTGCCGATCGTCGTCGTCGTCGTCAACAACGGTATCTACGGCACCATCCGCATGCATCAGGAGCGCGAATATCCCGGCCGCGTGGTGGCCACCGACCTCAAGAACCCCGATTTCGCGGCTCTCGCCCGCGCCTATGGCGGCCATGGCGAAACGGTTGAGAAGACGGCGGACTTCGCCCCGGCCTTCGAACGCGCCCGCGCCAGCGGCAAGCCGGCGATCGTCGAGATCCGGCTCGACCCCGAAGCGATCACCCCGACCCGGACGATGACCCAGATCCGCGACAAGGTTTGAGAGCCGACCGGGTCAAGTCGAATTCCTTCACGCCCCCTCTGCCCTGCCGGGCATCTCCCCCTCAAGGGGGGAGATTGGCAGTTTCGTCGTCTCGCCCTTCTTCCAACACTGGCGATTGGCGAAACCCGAAGTACATTCGATCTCCCCCCTTGAGGGGGAGATGTCCGGCAGGACAGAGGGGGGCGCTGTCCCGCCAACCTTCAACGGTCAGCTACTTCGCCTTCTCGATCTGGCCGCGGACCTCCCCATTCGGGTTCGCTTTGGTGTGGACGTTGACGTAATACTTGCCGGCCTCAAGGTCAGCCGCCTGGGCATCAGTGAGCGTCTCCGACCCCTTGATCGGGCTCTTGAGTTTTTTGAACGGGATGACAGGGTCGGCGTTTTCACCCATCGCCGCAGGGCCATGGATATGCGCGGCCGTCGCCGGTCCGCTGAGGCCGGAATATTTGACGTTCCAGTTGAGCTTCTTCTTGGTCGTGTCGAAGGTGAAAGTGGCCGTGCCCTTACCCTTCGTGGTGACGGGCGGGCTCTGCTGGCTGCCGTCTAGTGTCGCCTTGAACTTTTCCATGGCTGCCAGGGCCGGCGATGCGAACAGGAAAGCGGTCGAAATGGCCAGCGCCGACAGCGCCGGTAAGAAGGATTGGGTGCGCATGAAGAACCTCCGATTGACTGTGCACGCGTCGCGGCTCCCCGGCGCGCGCATGCGCCAACGGAACGGCCTGGCGGCACAATGTATCCAACCACACATTTTTGTGATGACGTATAGAGATCCTAGGGGCCGTCCTGTCCGGCTTCAGCGATAGCGGTCAGACCGCCGCCAGCGCCTGCGTCAGGTCGGCGATCAGATCGTCCGGATGCTCGACGCCGATCGACAGCCTGACCGTGGTCTCCAGCACGCCGATGCGCTGGCGCACCTCGAAGGGAATGCCCGAATGGGTCATGGCCGCGGGGTGACTGGCCAGCGATTCCGTTCCGCCGAGGCTCACCGCCAGCTTGAAGATCTGCAATCCGTTGAGGAAGGCGAAAGCCGCCTTCTCCCCGCCCTTGATGTCGAAGGAGAAGGTTGATCCGGCGCCGCTGCATTGCGCCCTGTAGGCGCGGCCGGCCGGCGTATTCTCGCCCAGAAACGGCAGGTAGTGCACCTTGTCGACCTTGGCGTGGTCGCGCAGGAATTCGGCGATCAGGCGAGCATTGTCGTTGGCCCGCTCCATGCGGATCGACAGCGTCTCCAGCGAGCGGCCGAGCATCCAGCAGGAATGCGGGTCGAGCTGCGTGCCGATCGCGCCGCGCAGCGCCTTGATCGGCTTGGTGATAGCCTTGCTGCCCATGGCGGCACCTGCGATCAGGTCGGAATGGCCGCCGACATATTTGGTCAGCGAATAAACCGACACGTCGGCACCATGTTCGATCGGCCGCTGGAACACCGGACCCAGCAATGTGTTGTCGCACACGATGATCGGCGTTGACCCTTGGCTCGCACCGATCTCGTCGGCGATCTTGCGCATCAGCGCGAGGTCGACCAGGCTGTTGGTCGGGTTTGACGGCGTCTCGATCAGGATGACCGACACGCGGCCTTTCACGACGGCCGCGTCGGCGGCCGTGCGCACCGCCGGCTCATCCACGCCATCCGCGAAACCGACAGCACCGATGCCGAAACCGGAGAGCGTGCGCGTCAAAAGCGTCTCCGTGCCGCCGTAGAGTGGCTGCGAATGCAGGATGACGTCGCCTGGACGGGCATAGGCGAGCAGTGTCGTGGCGATCGCCGACATGCCCGATGAAAACAGGATACAGGCATCCGTCCCCTCATAAATCGCCAGCCGGTCCTCGACGATCTCGCTGTTGGGATGATTGAAGCGCGAATAGACCAGGCCGGAGGCGGTGCCGCTCGGCGGCTCCTTCCTGCCGGATGTGTAGTCGAAGAAGTCGCGTCCCTCCTCCGCCGACTTGAACACGAAGGTCGAGGTCAGGAACACCGGCGGCTTGACGGCGCCCTCCGACAGCTGCGGATCGAAGCCATAGCTCAGCATCAGCGTCTCCGGGTGGAGCTTGTGGTTGCCGATATGGGTTTTCGACGGGCGTGGCGCGGTCATGGCTTTTCCTGCCTGTTCGAGTGAAATAGTGAACGGCAATTTATGCGATCTCGTTCCACCAGTCCTTGCTATTTTTGGGCTCACATGGCTGCATCCCCGCAACAAATTGCCTGGAGAGACCGAAAGTGCAGCAGAAGATAGCCGACGATTTCGACCTGAAAATCCTGCGTGAGCTGCGGGCCGACGCCCGCATCACCAACAACGAGCTTGCCGAGCGCATCGGCCTGTCGCCGTCGCCCTGCCTGAGGCGTGTGCGGCGGCTGGAGGAGACCGGGGTCATCAGAGGCTACACCACGCTGGTCGATCCCTCAGCCTTCGGCTGGAGCATGGTCGCCATCGCCACCATCCGGCTCAGCCGCCAGAACGAAGACGAGATCGTGATGTTCGAGGACGCGATCCGCGGCTGGGAAGAGGTGCTGGAATGCCACCTCGTCACCGGTTCGCGCGACTATGTGCTGAAAGTGGTGACGGGAAGCCTCGAACAATACGAGCGCTTCATCAAGGAAAAGATCGCGCGGCTGAAATGCGTCGCCTCGATCGAGACCAGCTTCGTCATGAACACCATAAAGGAACGGCGCCTCTGACATTTCTGCCGGAGGCGCCGCTTTCTGGATAGATATGTTGCCGGCTAGGCTTACTTGACCGCTTTGTCGGTGATGGCGGTGGTGTAGGCGCCGGTCGGCTCCTTGGTGATGATCTTCTGGTCGAGCAGCGCCTTGGCGGTGCGCTCGTAGGTCGCCGGGTCAAGTTTGCCGTCGGCATTGTCGATCAGCTTGGCGACTTCGCTCATCATGCGCTTCTGGTGGTTCTCGTCCTGGCCGCCGCCGTCCATGACGATGCCTGCGGCTTCGTCATTGTTGTCGATGGCATATTTCCAGCCCTTCATCGAGGCGCGCACGAAACGCACCATCTTGTCTTCGAAGGCCGGATCCTTGAGCTTGTCTTCGGACGCATAGAGCCCGTCCTCGAGCAGGTCGTTGCCCATGGCCGAGTAGTTGAACACGGTCAGCTGTTCCGGCTTGTAGCCGGCGTCGATCAGTTGCCAGTATTCGTTGTAGGTCATGACCGAGATGCAGTCCGCCTGCTTCTGGATCAGCGGCTGCACGTCAAAACTCTGCTTGAGCACCGTGACGCCGTCCGGGCCGCCCTCGGTCTTCAGGCCGAGCTTGTTCATCCAGGCGTAGAACGGATACTCGTTGCCGAAGAACCAGACGCCGAGCGTGTGACCTTTGAAGTCGGCTTCGGTCTTGATCGGGCCGTCCTTCGGGCAGACCAGCTCCATGCCGGCCTTCTTGAACGGCTGGGCGATGTTGACCAGCGGCACGCCCTTTTCGCGGGCAGCCAGCGCACCGCCCATCCAGTCGACGATAACGTCGGCACCACCGCCGGCGATCACCTGCTCGGGCGCGATATCGGGACCGCCCGGCTTGATGTCGACGTCGAGACCCTCGGCCTCATAAAAACCCTTGGCCTTGGCGACATAGTAGCCGGCAAACTGGGCCTGCGTGACCCATTTCAGCTGCAACGTCACCTTGTCGGCGGCCATTGCCTGGAAAGCGGCAAGCGACATCGCGCCAGCCAGAACGGGAATAATCAGTCTTTTCATTTTGTTACCCTCTGAAGTTAGTGCCCTAAACCCACCGCCCCTATCCACCACGGACAGAGGGATGCCAAAACGTGACGGCTCTTTCCACAAGAGCGACCACGCCATAAAAGACCGAACCCGCAAGTGCTGCAACTGCGATTTCGGCCCAGACCATGTCGATGTTCATCCGCCCGACCTCGGTCGAGATGCGGAAGCCCATGCCGACGACAGGCGTGCCGAAGAACTCGGCAACGATGGCGCCGATCAGCGCCAGCGTCGAGTTGATCTTCAGCGCGTTGAAGATGAAGGGAGCTGCTGCCGGCAGCCGAAGCTTCAAGAGCGTCGGCCAGTAGCCCGACGCGTAGGTGCGCATCAGGTCGCGCTCCATATGGCCGGAGGCGGCCAGACCGGCGACCGTGTTCACCAGCATCGGGAAGAAGGTCATGATGATGACCACCGCCGCCTTGGACTGCCAGTCGAAGCCGAACCACATCACCATGATCGGCGCGACGCCGATGATCGGCAGCGCCGAGACCATGTTGCCGATCGGCAACAGGCCGCGTCGCAGGAACGGCACACGGTCTGCGAGCACCGCGGTGATGAAGCCGGCGCCGCTGCCCACGACATAGCCGAAGATGACCGCCTTGAAGATGGTCTGGCGGACATCGGCGCCGAGCACCGGCAGCGAACCGGCGATGCGCGCGCCGATGGCACTTGGCGGCGGCAGCAGGATGAAGGGTATGCCGGCCCCACGCGTCACCGCTTCCCAGATGATCAGGATCCAGGCGCCGAAGATGGCCGGGATGATCAGGCGCAGCGCGGTGCGAGCCCATTTGGCGAACGGACGCAATGATGACAGCACCGCCACGCAGCGCCAGCCAAGCAGCCATGCACCGGTGAGCAACAGGAAGAACGGCGTCCGCGCCAGGCCTTCGAAGCCGGTGATGCCGCCAATCAGCAGCCAGGCGGCCAGATGCGCGCCGATGAAAAGCACAACGGCTTCGACAATGGACGGTATTCTGGTCATCGAGATCAAAGCGGCGACAAGCAGCACGCCGAAAATCAGCCAGGTCGTCGCCACATAGGGGTATATCAACGTCCCTGCAGGCTGCGCCAGTGCATCGACTTTCGGCGCGGCGATCGGGCCGAGCGCCACAGCGATCAGGCACAGCACGATCGCCAGCACTGCCTGCCAGGAGGGTTTCAGCCAGTTCATGCCGGCCTCCCGCCCATGGCGCGGTCGACGAGGCGCCCGGCAATGCCGACCACCATGACCAGAAGGGCTGCCACCACTGAGCCAGCAACCAGCGCCGACCAGATGTCGATGGACTGGCTATAATAGGCGCCGGCGAGCAGCTTGGCGCCGATGCCGGCGACAGCGCCTGTCGGCAGTTCGCCGACGATGGCGCCGACCAGGCTTGCCGCCACCGCCACCTTCATCGAGGTGAACAGGAACGGCACCGAAGCAGGCACGCGCAACATCCAGAAGGTCTGCGCGCGACTGGCATTGTAGGTGTGCATCAGGTCGAGATGCATGATCTCGGGCGAGCGCAGCCCCTTCACCATGCCGACAGTCACCGGGAAGAACGACAGATAGGTCGAAATCATCGCCTTCGGGACGAGCCCGCTGATGCCGATCGCCCCCAGCACGACGATGATCATCGGCGCCACAGCCAGGATGGGAATGGTCTGCGAGGCGATGATCCACGGCATCAGGCTGCGGTCGAGCGTCGCCACATGGACAATGCCGACGGCGATGATGATGCCGAGCGCCGTGCCGAAAGCGAAGCCGAGCAGCGTCGACGAAAGCGTCACCCAGGCATTGTAGACCAGGCTGCGGTTGGAGGTGATGGGCCGCAGGAAGGTGTTCTCGAAGAAATTCACCGCCACCTGGTGCGGCGCCGGCAATGTCGGCTTCGGCTGCGACAGCGTCTTGCCGATGAGTTCGCTGAACGTGGATGTTTCACCGGCGCGACGATCGAGATCGCGCTGGAACGGCGTGTTGAGGATGACGGCGAAGACATACCAGAGCGCGACCACGCCAACGAGGATGGAGGTGACGGGAACGAGCTTGTCGCGGAAGGTGTCCATCTAGCGGGCCTCAGCCGACTGGCGCCCTCCTCTCCCCAACGGGGAGAGGGTGGCCGGAGCGAAGCGGAGGTCGGGTGAGGGGGTAGCAATCTTTCCGTCAAGGCAAGCCAAGATCGTATCCAGGACCGCTCGACGTTCGGCCAAAACCTCATGATTCCAGAACCGGAGAACCGAATAACCTTGTCCGTTCAGCCAAGCTGTCCTGGAAGGGTCGGTTGGAGAATCTGCGTGCTGACTACCATCAAGTTCGACAATCAGGCTTACCTCGCGACAAACAAAATCCGCGATGAACGGTCCAAGCGGCACTTGCCTCACAAATTTGTAGCCATTGAGATGACGGTCTCTCAGTTCCCCCCAAAGCCTGTATTCAGCCTCGGTCTCGTCAACCCGCAGCTTTCGGGCGCGAGCGGTTGCCCCGACCTTTCTCTTGGTCGGATCCGTCGGCGCCGCCCCCTCACCCGACCTCCGCTTCGCTCCGGCCACCCTCTCCCCGTTGGGGAGAGGAGGGAGCCCGTCGTTTGCTCCCTCAATCGTCATAGCTGTGCCCCGCGCGCAGCCCGTCCCGCACCCGCGCTGCGATCGCCAGAAACTCCGGCGTCTCGCGGATGTCGAGCGGCCGCTCTCTCGGCAGCGTCGATTCGATGATGTCGCTGACGCGGCCGGGGCGCGGCGACATGACGACGATGCGCGTCGACAGATAGACGGCCTCCGGAATGGAGTGGGTGACGAAGCAGATGGTCTTGTTGGTGCGTCCCCACAATTCCAGCAGCTGCTCGTTGAGATGGTCGCGCACGATCTCGTCCAGCGCGCCGAACGGCTCGTCCATCAGCAGCAGGTCGGCGTCGAAGGCCAGCGCACGGGCAATCGAGGCGCGCTGCTGCATGCCGCCCGAGAGCTGCCAGGGATATTTCTTCTCGAATCCAGAGAGGTTGACGAGGCCGAGCGTGCGCTTGATCCGCTCGCCTTGCTCCGCCCTGGACAGGCCCATGATCTCCAGCGGCAGCCCCACATTGCGCTCGATGGTCCGCCACGGAAACAGCGCCGCCGCCTGGAAGACATAGCCATAGGCGCGTTTCTCACGCGCCTGCTCTGCTGTCATGCCATTGACGGAAATCGCCCCCGAGGTCGGCTTCTCCAGATCGGCGATGACGCGCAGCAGCGTGGTCTTGCCGCAGCCCGAAGGCCCGATGAAGGAGACGAACTCGCCCTTGCCGATGGTCAGATCGACATTGGACAGCGCCTGCACCGGCCCGTCATTGGTCTGGAAGGTCAGCCCGAGTTTGCTTGCCGCGACGACGGCTGGCGAATTCCCCGTCATCGGTTGCCGCCTGCCTGTTTCCGTTCCCGCGGCGGCTGGAATCCGATTGCTTTTATCGCGATGTTGTTTTCCACTTACCCTGTCCCATTTGGCCCTGTCCCTCTGACCTTGTCCCACGCGATCGACGCCCGGAGTTTCCCCGATGTCGCCCAAACCCACTTGTCATCTTATCCGCCCTGAAAGCACTTATGAAGGCAAGCAGGGGCTGACCTATTTCGCCGGCATTGCCGCCGAGACCGTCGGTGCCTCCGGCATCTGCATGCACATGCTCACCATGCCGCCCGGCGCCCGCGCCAAGGCGCATATGCACGAGAGCCACGAGACGGCGATCTATGTGCTCTCCGGCGAAGTTCACACCTGGTATGGCGACCGGCTCGAGCATCATATCGTCGTCAAGGCCGGTGATCTCTTCTACATCCCCGCCGGCGTGCCGCATCTGCCGGCCAACCTGAGCGGCGCCCCGTCCTCTGCCGTCATTGCGCGCACCGATCCCAACGAACAGGAGAGCGTCGTCCTGCTGCCGGAACTGGATGCGCTGGTCGCCGGAAGCTGACTTCGCCGGGCTAGGCGCCCGTCGGCCAATTGCTAGAGGTTTGCGCCCGCCAGCTTCGGCAATCATCGGCACCGAGACACTTCCCCATAGACGGTGCCGTCCGCATCCGCGATCAACAGTTTCTTGGCGTTCTTGGTGCTGTGCTTGATGATGAAGGTGGCGGGCGACTTGCCCTCTTCGCCTTCGGCCTCGCACTCCGCCTTCACCACAAGCGAGCCGTCGGCCTGGACCCTCTTGCCGGTGAAGGTGCAAGCGCTCGTCGCCGTGATGAAGTCGGTGTTGGTTAGAAGCAGCATGTCCTCGGCGTAGACTTCCTGGCCGTTCTTGTTGATGCAGCCGGACTTGTTGCCATAAGGTTTGGCTAGGTCGATGCCGGCCGCCGTCACTTGGCTGGCCACCAGAACCAAAACTGCCGCGAAAAGAAGTCCCCCGCGCCGCACCTCAAACCCCGGTCGCCGGGATGCCGGTGCGTTCCACCTTGCGCGGCGCGGAGATTTCCTTCCACGTCGACAGCGCCCGGTTGACCGCCGCATTCGGCTCGCGGCCGACGAATTCACCATGGCCGGGCTTGGCCTTGACCTCGGCCTCCTGGATCGACAGTTCGCCCCGCGAGAACACGAACCGCGGCAGGCCGGTCACCTCGAAACCCTCGAAGACATTGTAGTCGATCACCGATTGCTGCTTCTTGGACGAAATTGTCTTCTTGCGCTTGGGATCCCAGACAACGATGTCGGCGTCGGCGCCCTCTACGATGGCGCCCTTCTTCGGATACATGTTGAGGATCTTGGCGATGTTGGTCGAGGTCACCGCGACGAACTCGTTCATCGTCAGCCGGCCGGTGTTAACGCCTGTGGTCCACAGCACCGGCATGCGGTCTTCAAGCCCGCCGGTGCCGTTCGGGATCTTGGTGAAATCGCCGACGCCGTTGCGCTTCTGTTTGGTGGTGAAAGCGCAATGATCGGTCGCCACCACCTGCAGCGACCCCGCCTGGAGGCCGGCCCACAGCGAGTCCTGGTGCGATTTGTTGCGGAAGGGCGGGCTCATCACGCGGCGTGCCGCATGGTCCCAGTCCTTGTCGAAATACTCGCTCTCGTCCAGCGTCAAATGCTGGATCAGCGGCTCGCCGAACACCCGCATGCCCTTCTGGCGCGCCCGGCGGATCGCTTCATGGCTCTGCTCGCAGGAGACATGCACGACATAGAGCGGCACGCCGGCCATGTCGGCGATCATGATGGCGCGGTTGGTCGCCTCGCCTTCCACTTCGGGCGGCCGTGAATAGGCGTGGCCCTCGGGGCCGTTGTTGCCGGCAGCCAGCAGCTTCTGCGACAGTGCCGCCACCACGTCGCCATTCTCGGCATGAACGAGCGGCAGCGCGCCGAGATCGGCGCAGCGCTGGACCGACGCATACATCTCGTCGTCGTCGACCATCAGCGCGCCCTTGTAGGCCATGAAATGCTTGAACGAGGTGATGCCCTTGTCGACGACCGTGGCCATCTCGTCGAACACCTGCTTGCCCCACCAGGTGATCGCCATGTGGAAGGAGTAGTCGCACGACGCCTTCGAGGTCTTGTTGTCCCACATCTGCAAGGCTTCGAGCAGCGACTGCTGCGGCGCCGGCAGGCAGAAATCGACCACCATGGTCGTGCCGCCGGAGAGCGCCGCGCGCGTGCCGGACTCGAAGTCATCGGCCGAATAGGTGCCCATGAACGGCATTTCGAGATGGGTGTGCGGGTCGATGCCGCCCGGCATGACGTAGCAGCCGGTGGCGTCGAACTCATGGTCGCCATGCAGGCCCGAACCGATGGCGACGATCTTGCCGTGCTGCATCAGCACATCGGCTTTCCAGGTGCGGTCGGCGGTGACGATGGTGCCGTTTCGGATGACTTTGGTCATTGACTGTTCCCTTGTTCTCTTCGCGCTTCTTTACGAGCGTCGTTTGGAAGGTGGATTCTAAGCTCACTCCACGATGACAGCCGTCTCCACCACCGCGTGGAACAAGACATCGGCACCCGCCGAAGCCCATTCCTTGGTGATCTCCTCGGCCTCGTTGTGGCTGAGGCCATCGACGCAAGGGCACATCACCATGGCGGTGGGCGCGACGCGGTTGATCCAGCAGGCGTCGTGGCCGGCACCGGAAACGATGTTGCGATGGGAATAGCCAAGGCGGTCGGCGGCATCGCGGATCGCCTTGACGCAGCCGGCATCGAAAGTCACCGGATCGAAAGCGCCGACCTGTTCGATCTCGTAGCGGATGTCGAGTGCATCGCAGATCGTGTCGATGCCTTCGCGGATACGGCCATCCATCGCGTCCAGCACTTCCTTTTCCGGCGAGCGGATATCGACGGTGAAGACGGTGCGCCCGGCGATGATGTTGCGCGAATTGGGATAGACCTCCATGTGGCCGACCGCGCCGACGGCATCGGGCTGGTAGTCCATGGCGATCTCGTGCACCAGTTCGATCACCCGCGCCATGCCGAGCCCGGCATTGCGGCGCTTGGGCATCGGCGTCGAGCCGGTATGGGCTTCCTTGCCGGTCAGCGTCACCTGCAGCCATTTCAGGCCCTGGCCATGGGTGACGACACCGATGTCGATATCTTCATCCTCGAGGATCGGTCCCTGTTCGATATGCAGTTCGAAGAAGGCATGGATCTTGCGGTCGCCGACCTTCTCGGGGCCTTTCCAGCCGATACGCTCCAGTTCCTCGCCGAATTTCTTGCCCTGCTTGTCGACATGCCCGTACACATCGGCCTGGTCGAGCACGCCGGCGAACACGCCGGACGCCATCATAGCCGGCGCGAAGCGCGAGCCCTCCTCGTTCGTCCAGTTGGTGACGACGATCGGATGTTTGGTCTTGATGCCGAGATCGTTGAGCGAGCGCACCACTTCAAGCCCGCCCAGTACGCCGAGCACGCCGTCATACTTGCCGCCGGTCGGCTGCGTATCGAGATGGCTGCCGACATAGACCGGCGGCAGGCTGGGATCGGTGCCTTCGCGGCGGGCAAACATCGTGCCCATTTCATCGACGCCCATTTCGAGCCCGGCCGCATCGCACCAGCGCTTGAACAGATGCCGCCCTTCGCCGTCTTCGTCGGTCACGGTCTGGCGATTGTTGCCGCCGGCAATGCCGGGGCCAATCTTCGCCATCTCCATGATGGAATCCCACAAACGATCTGAATTGATTCGCAGATTCTCGCCGGGTGCGGCCATCTCGAGTTCCCATCTACACCGGGGGTCTTGTCGCCCCTTGAGTGATTTACAGCTTGACCGTATGGTCAGCTTTTAAACTACACAACCTGACCAAGCGGTCAACTAGAATCTTGGGGTAGACATGGCAGAACCCACCCGCCCCATGCGGCGACAGGAGATCCGCCGAGAGAATGAAAAAACCATTCTCGTCGCTGCAGAGAAGGTGTTTGCGGAGGCAGGGTTTGGCGGCGCCACGATGCAGTTGATTGCGGATCTGGCCGGACTGCCAAAGGCAAATCTCCACTACTATTTCGCCACCAAGGAAGAGCTTTACCGGTCGGTCGTTCAAAACATCTTTGAAATCTGGCTACAGGCGGCCAATTGCTTCGACGCGGCGCGCGGGCCCATAGACGGCATCAGTGCCTATATCGACGCCAAGATGGAAATATCACGCCGCCATCCGGACGGCTCGAAGGTCTGGGCCTCCGAAGTGATGCACGGGGCGCCGGTGCTTCAGGACTATATGGAATCGACGCTGCGCGAATGGACCGACGGCCGCGTCGAGATCATCAGGCGCTGGATCGAGGAAGCCAAGATGGACCCGGTGGATCCGCGCCATCTGCTCTATATGCTTTGGGCCACGACCCAGCACTACGCCGATTTCGGCCATCAGATCGAGACACTCAATGGCGGAAAACCTCTGTCCGACCGGCAATGGCGGGAAGCCAAGGAAAATATCAAGCGGGTGATCCTGACCGGGATCGGTGCGTTGCCCGCCTGACTGTAATGGTTCGTTGCAAGCCAAAGGTCAGGTCGGCGCGCTGCCGCGCCGACCTCAACCGACCGCGTCAGTCCGTCAATCGATTGACCTCAGCACATCGCGAACATGGTCGATCAATTCGTTGATCTGGCCCTTGGTGATGATCAGCGGCGGCGAGAGCGCGATGATGTCGCCGGTGGTGCGGATCAGCGCGCCGCGCTCGAACGCCTTGACGAAGGCCGAGAAGGCCCGTTTGGTCGGCTGGCCGGCGATCGGCGCCAGCTCGATCGCACCGATCAGGCCGATGTTCCTGATATCGATGACGTTCGGCTCGCCTTTCAGCGAATGCAGCGCGTCTTCCCAGTACGGCGCCAGCTCCTCGCCACGGGTCAGCAGGCCCTCTTCCTTGTAGGTGTCAAGCGTGCCGAGTGCGGCCGCGCAGGCGATCGGGTTGCCCGAATAGGTGTAGCCGTGGAAGAACTCGATCATGTGCTCGGGGCCGGTCATGAAGGCGTCGTGGATCTCCTTCTTCACAAACACCGCGCCCATCGGGATGACGCCGTTGGAGACGCCCTTGGCGGTGGTCATGATGTCGGGCGTGACACCGAAATAGTCGGCGGCGAACGGTGTGCCGAGACGGCCGAAACCGGTGATGACCTCATCGAAGATCAACAGGATGCCGTGCTTGGTGCAGATCTCGCGCAGCTTCTCCAGATAACCCTTCGGCGGCAGGATGACGCCGGTGGAGCCGGCGACCGGCTCGACGATGACGGCGGCGATGGTCGAAGCGTCGTGCAGGGCGACGATACGCTCCAGCTCGTTGGCGAGTTCCGCGCCATACTCCGGCACACCCTTGGTGAAGGCGTTCTTTTCCGGCAGATGCGTGTGCGGCATATGGTCGACGCCGCCGAGCAGCGTGCCGAACATCTTGCGGTTGGTGACGATGCCGCCGACCGAAATGCCGCCGAAATTGACGCCGTGATAGCCGCGCTCGCGGCCGATCAACCGGGTGCGCGAGCCCTCGCCCTTCACACGGTGATAGGCGATCGCCATTTTGAGCGCGGTCTCGACCGATTCCGAGCCGGAATTGGTGAAGAAGACATGGTCCATGCCCTTGGGCGCCAGGTCGACCAGGCGGTTGGCCAGTTCGAACACGATCGGATGGCCCATCTGGAAGGCCGGCGCATAATCGAGTTCGGCAGCCTGGTGCTGGATCGCCTCGGTGATCTTCGGACGGCAGTGGCCGGCATTGACGCACCACAGGCCGGCGGTGCCGTCGAGCACCTTGCGGCCGTCACTGGTTGTGTAATGCATGTCCTTGGCGGACACCATCATGCGCGGCGCCTGCTTGAACTGCCGGTTTGCCGTGAACGGCATCCAGAATGCACTGAGATCGTTCGGCGTGACTTTCAGCCGGTTGGACATGACCAGGACTTCCCCTTGTAAACTGTTTCGCTGCGCCCAACGCTTGGTCTTTGCCGCGTTTTCATGCTACGCAAATTTTTGACCGATTGGACAAACGTTAGCACCGCCCTTTAGGCGGTCAAGGATTACTAGCGGAAATGCGGCACCTGAAGTGCGTTCCACAGGCTAGGGAAAAACTGGTCCAGAGAATTGGTCCAGATGAGCCTCAACACGAGGGCTTGCAACGGTGACCATCGGCACGGATGCCCCTCGCCGCACCCGCATCCAGCAGGAAAAGCGCGAACTCATCCTGGAGGCGGCGCTTGAGGTCTTCTCCACCAACGGCTTTCGCGGCTCGACCATCGACCAGATCGCCGAAGCCGCCGGCATGTCGAAACCGAACCTGCTCTATTATTTCCGGCGCAAGGAAGACATCCACGAAACGCTGATGCAGCGCCTGCTCGACACCTGGCTGGCGCCACTGCGCGAACTCGACGACATTGGCGATCCCCTAACCGAACTGCGCAGCTACATCAGGCGCAAGCTGGAGATGGCGCGCGATTTTCCGCGCGAGAGCCGGCTGTTCGCCAACGAGATCCTGCAAGGCGCGCCGCGCATCATGCCGCTGCTGGCGGGCGAACTGAAAACGCTGGTCGACGAGAAGGCCGCCGTCATCAAGGGCTGGATGCGCGCCGGCAAGATCGCCAAGACCGACCCTTGGCACCTGATCTTCTCGATCTGGGCGACGACGCAGCATTATGCCGATTTCGACGTCCAGGTCCGCGCCGTGCTCGGACCGAACCGCGGCGGCGACGGCCGCTTCGAGGATGCGGCAAGATTTCTCGAGCAGTTGTTCCTCGATGGGCTGAAGCCGAAGGGCTAAATGGTTTCGTCATTCTAGGGCGAAGCAAGGAGCGACGCGGCGCGGCGCAGACCCTAGAATCCATGCCGCGACTTCAACGCGCCGCAAAAGGTCCAAATTCTGTTCCGTAGTACTCTTCGGCAAACGTCCCGGCATGGATCCTCGGGTTTCCGCGTCCGCTTCGCCCGTGGATGACGAAGCCGAGGGGGACGCCAGCCAACCTCAGGCGCTGCGCCGCTCGGCCGGCAGCGCGTCCAGCAATGCCTGCAGCTTGGCGATCGAATTCTGCTCGGCTAACGGCGTGTAGACGATCAGCTTCATGTCCGAGCCGTCGCCGATCGACAGGCTCATATGCTCGAAGGTCATGGCGCCCGCGCTCGGGTGCCGGACATGTTTCACCCCCGACAACCGATGCGCGACGTCGCGCTGCGGCCACCAGGCACGAAATTCGGGGCTCGAACGCGTCATCAACTCGATCAGCCGCTCGAAATCCGGATCGCCGACATAGCGGGCGCTCGCGGCCCGGAACGAGGCCAGCACGGTGTGCGCCAGTTGCTCCCAGTCGACCAGCAGGTGCCGGTGATGCGGGCTCGTGAACACCATGTGGACGATGTTGCGGGCGTCACCCTCCAGCAGGCCATAATCGCCGAACACCGCCACCGCCGCCGGGTTCCAGGCCAGCACGTCCCAGCGCCGCCCGACGACATAGGCCGGCTGCAGCACCAGGCTCTGCAGCATGTGCAGCAACGGGCCATCGACCTTTTCCGGCGCTACGGCACGGCGCTCCGGCTGCTGGCGGTCGGCGAGGATGAACAGATGCTGTTTTTCGGCGGCGTCGAGGCGCAGTGCTTCGGCGAGCGCCGTCAGCACCTCGACCGAGGGCCTGACCTCCCGCCCCTGCTCCAGCCATGTGTACCAGGTCGTGCCGACACCGGCGATCATCGCCACCTCCTCGCGGCGCAAGCCCGGCGTACGTCGCCTGAGACCGATGGCGATGCCTGCGGCCGAGGGCGTCAGCCTTTCGCGGCGCGAGCGCAGGAAGGCGCCGAGTTCGCGCCGGCGGCTGTTTTCAGCCGAACGTGTGGGGGCCGCGTGAGGTTGGGACTCCATGCGCGTATTATAGCAGTATTGATACCAGGATAAAGTTTGAACTGTTTGGCCAGCGCCAACTGCCCCATCTTCCGTTCAGAGCAACAGAACGGAGGCTCTGAACATGGAACTCAAAGACAAGACGATCCTCATCACCGGCTCGACAGACGGCGTCGGCCGCGTTGTCGCGCAACGGCTCGGCGCCGCGGGCGCCCGTGTGCTGGTGCACGGCCGCGATGCAACGCGCGGCAAGGCTGTTGTCACCGAGATCGAAGCCGCCGGCGGCAAGGCCGAGCTTCTGGTCGCCGACCTCTCTTCGCTGGCCGAGGTGCGCCACCTCGCCGAGGCGGTGCGCGCCCGGACGAACCGGCTGGACATCCTCATCAACAATGCCGGCATCGGCACAGCGGGCCAAGGTGCCAAAAGGCAGGTGAGTGCCGACGGCTATGAACTGCGCTTCGCGGTCAACTATCTCGCCGGTTTCCTGCTGACATCGGAGCTCCTGCCATTGCTGAAGGCCAGTGCGCCGGCGCGCATCGTCAATGTCGCCTCTGCGGGGCAGCAGGCGATCGACTTCAGCGATGTCATGCTGACCCGCTCCTATGACGGGGTGCGCGCTTATTGCCAGAGCAAGCTGGCGCAGATCCTGTTCACCGTCGATTTGGCCGAACAGTTGAAAGGCACCGGCGTCACCGTCAACGCATTGCATCCGGCGAGCTACATGAACACAACCATGGTCCGGCAGGCCAGGGTGACGCCGTGGAGTTCGGTCGAGACCGGTGCCGACGCCATCCTCAATCTCGCCACCTCACCCACGCTCAACGGGAAAAGCGGCCTCTATTTCGACGGCCTGCGGGAATCCCGCGCCGATGCTCAGGCCTACGACGCCAAGGCAAGGCAACAGCTGAGAAGCTTGAGCCTCGACCTCATCGGCCCGGCCTCCCCCACATCGAAGGAACAGCATTGATGACCAAGGCAATCCAACACACCGTCATCATCGGTGGCTCGTCCGGCATCGGGCTGGCGACGGCGCGCAAACTGCTTGGCCCGGACATGAAGGTAACCATCACCGGCCGCAACGAGGACAAGCTGAAGAGCGCTTGGAAGAGCCTTGGCGGTGCTGCCGAGAAGGCCGCTTTCGACGCGTCGAAGCCGGATGAGGTCCGTCAATTCTTCGAGCGCCTCGGCCCCTTTGATCACTTGGTGCTGGCGGCCAGCGGCGGCAAGGGCCTCGGCCCGTTCCCGGCGCTTGACCTGAGTGACATCGGCAGTGGCGTGGAGGAAAAGGTCCGCCCGCAGCTGTCCTGCCTGCAGGCCGCCTTGCCGACACTCAACAAGGCCGGATTGGTC
>NZ_RZQE01000320.1:0-6870 GCF_004022955.1 Mesorhizobium sp. M7A.F.Ca.US.002.01.1.1
AAAGGGCATCGGGGGGCCAAAAAGACAGTCGGCGCCGGGATTTCTCCCAGCGCCTCCCTGTCAGATCAGGACACGGTCGCGGCAGCAACTTCCGTAAAGTCGTCGCGCCTTGCCGGCCTTGATTTTGACGGTCCTGCCAGTCCGCCGCCCGAGAGCAGCGTCCGTTCGGGACCACGCCGGTCTCCACCCTTGCGAGCTTTGCCCTGCGCACCATCGAAGGTTTTTGCCGTCCTTCATGGCAGCATCGGTCCGCCGTCGGCGTTGGCACGCTTTCCGCGGCCCCGTAGGTCTCGGCTCCGTCCCTCGAAACAGGCAAGCCTGCTCTCGCTTCGGGCCGTACGGGCCTCAGGAAATCCGCCTTTCACTTCGCCTTTCGGCTTGATGATCGGTAGCCGCCTGAGATGGGTTTAATGTACGCCGAGTAAGGGTCCTGGGGAATGGCCGCTGCCCTGTGGATAGCGGGATTACCGGGGATCGTTAGCCACAAACCGGGGAATTCGAGCGCCGGCTGCTTTAGACAGCCCGCCCGCTTTTTTGCGTACGAGCCGACAGCGCCCCTTGCTCCGCCGGTGGTCGCGGGCTTCAATGCCGGCAAAGGATCGGACCTGCATGTCCGGCGCCGGGGAGGGCGGGTATTTTGAAAGTCGGAGTGGTTCTCAACCCGATTGCCGGTGGCGGCCGGCTGAAACGGCATTGGCCTGATGTTGCCGTGTCGCTGAAAAAGCATTTCGGCGAATTCGAGCTGCGCGAAACGCAGGCCGAAGGCGATGCCGAAAGGCTGGCAATCGATCTCGCAATGATTGGCTTCGATCTGGTGATTGCGGCCGGCGGTGACGGCACCGCCAGCGAAGTGGCCGACGGGCTTCTGCAGGCGGCCCAGGAGAGCGGCCGGATCACTGAACTTGGCCTGTTGCCGTGCGGCACCGGCATCGATTTCGCGCGCGGGCTCGGCCTGCCGAAAGAGGTGGATGCCGTGCTGAAGCGGTTGGCCGAAGCCAAGGGTCGCAAGGTCGATGCCGGGCGCATCGGCTACATCGACGATCACGGCGCGCTGGCCAGCCGGCACTTCATCAACATCGCCAGTCTCGGCCTGTCCGGCGCCACCGACCGCGCCGTCAATGCCGACAAGCGCAAGGGCAGGATGTCGGCCAAGGCACTGTTCCTGTGGCGCACCGTGGTGGAGTTCATCCGCTACCGTTTTCAGGACGTCAGGATCACGGTCGACGACGGCGCACCCGTCGAAGCGCGCATGGCGCTGGTGGCGGTCGCCAATGGAAAGTTCTTCGGCGGCGGCATGATGATCGCGCCGGATGCCGAAATCACCGACGGGCAGTTCGACATCGTCATCCTGCGCGCCGCCGGCAAGCTGAAGCTGATCTGGGACATCCGGCTGCTCTATGGCGGCCGGCACCGCAACCATCCGGCGATCACCATCCTGCGCGGCAGGAAAGTGGTGGTCGAGCCGCTCGGCGATGCGTCAGAGAGTGGCGCCCTGGTCGATATAGACGGCGAGTCGCCGGGACGCATACCCGCGACCTTCGAGATCCTGCCGGGTGCATTGACGCTCAGATACTGAATCAAGCCGTTGACAGATTGATTCAGATGAATCCGCCCATCAATCCAACGTCCTGAAATCGCTTGATAACTGGCTGATGTCAGAGTTCCAGCTTGGCCGGAAAACCGGGCGCGCGCAGGTCGGTATCGACGGCATCCTCGAGCAATTTGACGATCTGGGTGGACCAGGCGCTGCCGCCATATTCCTGTTTGCCCATCTGGAAAATCTCACTCACAAGCGGCGCCAGTTGGAGCGGCAGTCTGAATTCCCTGCCCATCGCCAGCGCGAAGCCGAGGTCCTTCAGCGCCAGGTCCATGGTGAAGCCGATGTCGTAGGAGCCGTTCAAGATGAGCTGGCTTTCGGTCTCATGGACGAAGCTGTTGCCGGAGGAGGCTGAGATGGCATGGTAGGACTGGGCGAGGTCGAGCCCGCCCTGTTTCGCCAGCATCAGCGCCTCGCCGGCGGCGACGAGATGGATGAAGGCGAGCATGTTGGTGATCACCTTGATCACCGCCGCCGAGCCGACCGGACCCATCAGGAACGACTTTGCGCACATCGCCTCGATGGCCGGCCGATGACGTTCGTAGAGCGCTGGATCGCCGCCGACCAGCGCGGTGATCTTGCCAGCCGCCGCCAGATGCACGCCACCGGTGACCGGGCATTCCAGCGTCTCGACGCCCCTGGCCGAGGCGAGGGCCGCAAGGCGAAGAATCTCGTCGCGGCCGTTGGTCGACATCTCGATCCAGGTACCGCCCTTGGGAAGGCCCTCTAGCAATCCGCCGGGTCCGGCCAGCACCGCTTCGCTGACCTTGGGCGAAGGCAAGCACGTGATGGCATTGCCGGCCCGGCCGGCGGCCTCGGCCGGGCTGCTCGCGGCGGTGGCGCCGAGCGCCACCAGGCGCTCAGCGGCGGCCGGATCGCGGTCGAAGACGGTGACGGCAAAGCCGTTGCGGATCAGGCTGGCGGCAAGGTTGCCGCCGAGATGGCCAAGCCCGATGAAGGCGTAGCTTTCGCTCACGGCATCAGCGGGGTCTGCATCATCTGCAAATGCAGGTCCTTGCCCGTATAGGGATGCGCGTCGCAGACCGCTTCGTTGAGCTCGACGCCGAGGCCGGGCTCCTTCGAGGGGATGACATTGCCGTCCTGCCACTCGATCTTCTTCTTCAAGAGCGTGGCATGGAAACCGTCCCACTGCTTCAGCGATTCCAGGATGAGGAAGTTGGGCAGCGTCACCGCCAGTTGGATGTTGGCCGCACCGACGATCGGCCCGCAATAGCAGTGAGGGGCGATCTGGATGTGGTAGGCCTCGGCCATCGCCGCGATCTTCTTGGTTTCGAGAATGCCGCCGGAGCGGCCGAGGTCCGGCTGCAGGATGGTCGCGGCGCGGTTCTCGATGACGCGGGCGAACTCGAACTTGGTGGTCAGCCGTTCGCCGGTGGCGATCGGGATCGAGGTCGCGCGGGCCACTTGCGCCATGACTTCGGGCATGTCAGGCGGCACCGGCTCCTCGAACCACAAGGGATCATAGGGCTCGATGGCGCGCGCCATGCGCAGCGCGCCGGACGCTGTGAACTGGCCGTGCGTGCCAAACA
Organism: Mesorhizobium sp. M7A.F.Ca.US.002.01.1.1; assembly: GCF_004022955.1. Lineage (NCBI taxonomy): Bacteria > Pseudomonadati > Pseudomonadota > Alphaproteobacteria > Hyphomicrobiales > Phyllobacteriaceae > Mesorhizobium > Mesorhizobium sp. M7A.F.Ca.US.002.01.1.1. The sequence goes on from NZ_RZQE01000320.1 coordinate 3,148, forward strand.
GGATGTCGGCGCGGGTGCCGACCGCCTCGCGGATCGCCTTGATCATGCGGGTGGACAGGTCGATATCGACAAGACGCGGCTGGTGGCCGTCGAAGGCGGTGTAGGGGCCGGCCGGGTCCAGTTTGACGGCGTTGAACCCCTGTTCGACATATTCGAGCGCGCAGGCGGCGGCGAGATCGGGGTCGTTGTAGACGTTCTTGCCGTGCGCATCCTCGGAGTGGACGCTGCCGGTGTGCGGATAAAGATAGGTGTAGGAACGCAGCGTTTCGTGCACCTGGCCGCCGAGCAGTTTGTAGACCGGCTTGTCGGCCTCCTTGCCGATGATGTCCCAGCAGGCCATTTCCAGCGCCGAGAAGCAGCCCATGCCTGACACGTCGGGCCGCTGGGTGAAGCCGGACGAATAGGCGCGGCGGAAGAAGTTCTCGATGTCGTGCGGATCGCGGCCGACGAGATAGCGCTCGGCCATGTCCTCGACCATCCGGGCGGTAACATGGGCGGAGAAGGTGGCGTTGTAGGCTTCGCCATAGCCGACGACGCCGCCATCGGTGGTCAACTTGACGAAGATGAAATACTTGCCGCCGATGCCGGGCGGCGGATTGTCGACAACCCAGGTCTTGACGTCGGTGATCTTCATTTTTGGTCCTCCAGAACCAGTTCGGCGCCCTTCCAACCGGTCATGATCGAGGCGGCGTTGGTGTTGCCGGTGATGTTGTCGGGGAAGATCGAGGCGTCGATGACGCGCAGACCGTCGATGCCGTGCACCTTGAGACGCGGGTCGACGACGGCGCGCGCCGGATCGGGCCCCATGCGGCAGGTCGAGACCGGATGATAGACGGTGCCCGAGCGCTTCCTGAAATCCTGAATCAGGTCTGCATCGGAAGTGATTGACGGGCCTGGCAAAACCTCTTCCTCGATGATCTCGGCCATGGCAGGCATCGAGGCGATCTTGCGGACGAATTTCACCGCCGCCAGCATCTCCTCGACATCGGCATTGGTGGAGTAGGCATTGGCCGTTATCCTGGGGTACTCGCGCGGATTGGCCGAGCGGATCATGATCTCGCCACGGCTCGACGGGCGGCAGTTGGACAGGCCGATGGAAAAGCCCGGCCATGGGTCGGGCGTCAGGATGGGACGCTCGCCGCTCTTGGGAATGACGGTCGAGAATGCCTGGAAATAGAGCTGCATGTTGGGCCGCGTCGCCGCCGGGTCGGTGCGGAAGAAGCCGCCGGCATTGTTCATCGACAGCGACAGCGGGCCCGAACGGGTCAGGATATATTGCATGCCGACCAGCAGCTTGCCCCACCAGGGACGCAGCGTCTGGTTGAGCGTCGGCAGCTTGCCCTTGAAGGTGTAGTTGATGCCGACATGATCCTGCAGATGCGCGCCGACATTCTCGTTGGCCTGGACCATCCGGATGCCCAGGCCTTTCAGCAGCGCGGAGGGCCCGACGCCGGACAGCTGCAGCAATTGCGGCGAGTTGACCGAGCCGCCCGACAGGATGACTTCGCGGCCGGCACGCGCCGACTTCGTCTCGCCGTTCTGCTGGTATTCGACACCGACGGCGCGCTTGCCCTCGAACAGCACCCTGGTCGCCAGCGCCTTCATCTCGACGCGGACGTTGGCGCGCTTCATCGCCGGGCGCAGGAAAGCGCGCGCCGCCGACATGCGGCGGCCGTTGCGGGTCGAGATCTGGTAGACGCCGACGCCTTCCTGGGCAGCGCCGTTGAAATCCGGGTTGAAGGGCAGGCCGGCCTGCTGGCCGGCGGCGAGATAGCGTTTGGTCAGCGGGTGGACGGCGCCCGAACAGTCTGTGACATGCAGCGGGCCGCCGACGCCGCGCCATTGGTCTGCGCCGGCCTGGTTGTCCTCGAGCGCCTTGAAGGCGGGCAGCAGATCGTCATAGCCCCAGCCGGGATTGCCGGCGGCGGCCCAGGCATCGAAATCCTCGCGCGCGCCCCTGATCCAGACCATGGCGTTGATCGAGCTCGAACCGCCGAGCAGCTTGCCGCGCGGCCAGTGGTCGGCATTGCCGGCGAGCCCCGGGTCCGGCTCGGCCTTGTAGTTCCAGTTGACGTCGGGATCGAAGAAGGTCTTGCCGTAGCCGAGCGGCATCTGCACGTAGAAGCGGCGGTCGCTGCCGCCGGCCTCCAGCACCAGCACCGAGAAGCGCCCCGAGGCCGACAGTTTTTCAGCCAGGACCGAGCCGGCCGAGCCGGAGCCGACGATGATGAAATCATAGGTCTGCATGATGGAAATGGGAGGCTCCGAAAAATTGGCTGCAGCCTAGACGCGACGGCATTCCGAAGTCGCCGCGCCATCCGGCATCAGTTGTGAAAAAAGCGACCGTCGAACCGATCAGGTTTGCGGGGATTCCCGACAATCGCGCTTGATATCTATCGTCCCGACAGCCTATGCGATGGCACTATCTTGGCGCATAACTTTTCGGAATTATGCTCTGGCCACTCTGCGGAAGGCAGGAAATCATATGCGGACCCTCCCTGACGCGTTCATTCCCGAACTGCCGGGCCACTACAGCGGCAAGGTCCGCGAAAACTACGATCTGGCGGATGGCCGGCGCATCATCATCGCCACCGACCGGCTCAGTGCCTTCGACATCATCCTGACTTCGATCCCCTACAAGGGAGAGATACTGACCCAGACGGCGCGCTACTGGTTCGAGGAAACCGCCGATATCTGTCCGAACCATGTTCTCGAATACCCCGACCCGAACGCCGTCGTCGGCACGAGGCTCGACATCCTGCCGGTCGAGATCGTCGTGCGCGGCTATCTGGCGGGAACCACCAGCACCTCGATCCTGACGCGCTACAAGCGCGGCGACCGCGACATGTACGGTATCCGCCTGCCGGACGGCCTGCGCGACAATGAAAAGCTGGCCGAGCCGATCATCACGCCGACCAGCAAGGCCGCGCATGGCGGCCATGACGAGCCGCTGTCGAAAGCCGAGATCCTCGAACAGGGTCTTCTCACGCAGGCGCAGTGGGACACCGTGTCCGGCTACGCTTTGCGGCTGTTCGCCCGCGGCCAGCAGCGCGCCACCGAGCGCGGCCTGATCCTGGCGGACACGAAGTACGAATTCGGCACCGACAGGAACGGGACCATCATTCTTGCCGATGAAATCCACACCCCGGACAGCAGCCGGTACTGGATCGCATCGAGCTACGAACGGGCGCTCGCCGACGGCAGCCGGCCGGAGAGTTTTGACAAGGATTTCGTCCGGTCGTGGGTCTCGGCGCGCTGCAACCCCTACAGCGACCCGATACCTGAGATACCGGCCGAGATCGTCGAACAGGCCTCGCGGGTTTACGCGCAGGCTTATGAGGCGATCACCGGCAAGGAATTCTCGCCGGACCTTTCCGGGGACAGCGTGCTCGATCGTATTCGCACGAACCTCAGGCGCTATTTCTGATCGACCTTCGCCGGTGATGCGAACTGCCGTCCCATGGCCATGCCCAGGGTCTACGAACTCGGGTTAACCGGTCCTCGGAAACCTTCGCCGGTGTGTTGGCTGACGGAGCAAACGAAAAACCCGCCTGTGCGGCGGGTCACTGGCGCAAATCAGCACCATAGGCAAAAATGTACCATAGCTGAGGGCACCCAGTCAAGAAAAAATTCCTATCGTGAAAAAGCTGCCCGGCAAAAAGGCTGCCGACACCGCGCGCCGGCTGTCGCAGGTCTTTTGCCAGTCCGAGCCTGTGGCCATGC
>NZ_RZQE01000321.1:0-6829 GCF_004022955.1 Mesorhizobium sp. M7A.F.Ca.US.002.01.1.1
GAAATAGAGATAGTAATATTCGGAAAACTGGGCGCCGAGGCCATAAAGGCGCTCGCCCATGGCGGCCGCGGCCATATCGGTTTCAAAGAAGGCCGGCAATCCGGTGGAGGCCGCCAGCCGTTCGCGCAGCGCGACATCCTTCCAGCCGGTCATGGTGGTCGGCCCCACGAAACTCATGGACTCCACGTCGAAGGGGCCAGGCAGGGCCATGCCGACGCCCAGCACCCGTCCGCCAGCCCGCAGTCTGGTCAATTCCACCACCATCGCCCCGATCAACTCGAAGGCGTGGTCCGGCGTCGCGTTCGGCGCTTCGCGGTAGATGCTCTCGATCACGTCGCCGCTCAGATTGATCAAGGCGGCGCTGATACCAAGCGGGGTGATGTGGATGCCGACGGCATAGCCGCCCTCGGGGTTGATCCGGAGCGTCGCCGGCGGCAGGCCGCGCCCCTTCGGCTCTTCGCGCAGCGACAGGATGTAGTCCTGATCTTCCAGTTCGCGAACGATGGTCGATACGGTCTGGACGGTGAGGCCGACGCGCCGGGCGATCTCGCCGCGCGCGATCGGCCCGTGCAGGCGGATGGACTCAAGCACGATGCGCCGGTTGTATGGCCGCCCGAACTCCTGATTGGTCCCCCGCAGTGCCATGCCTTGCGCCCCTTAGGAGAGGATAGCTTGGCACCGCTTATTTATTCAGTCAAATGGAATTCAAAAATAAATGATAGTGAAACACAAATCTTGGGAAGGCCGGGTATGGACGTACCCGGTTCAGGACCTGCCCACACGCCGCCCTGGCCGATTGCCGCCATGGCGAAACCTCTTCAATGGTGAGCGAACCCGCGACCGTTGATGACAAAGCATGGAGCAAAGATGATCGAATTGCCGTTTGCCCGCGACGAGTACCGACAGCGGCTTCGCAAGATCCGCACCGAGATGGCCAAGCGCGGTCTCGAGCTCCTTGTCGTCAACGACGTTGCCAACCAGCATTACATCACCGGCTATGACGGCTGGTCGTTCTACACGCCGCAGGTGGTGCTGGTTCCAATCGAGGAGGTCGAGCCGGTCTGGATCGGGCGCGCCATGGATGCGGCCGGCGGTCTTCTGACAGCCTGGATGAAACCGGAAAACGTGGTCGGCTTTCCGGAAGACCATGTCCAGCGAGGCGATCGCCATCCCATGGACTGGATTGCGAACTGGATTGTCGCCAGGGGCTGGGGGAGCCGCCATATCGGCATCGAACTCGAAGCCTATTATTTCTCCCCCAAGGCGCACGCCCGGCTTGTCGCCGGACTTCCCAATGCAAAATGGCACGATGCCGACCTGCTGGTGAACTGGATCCGCGCGGTCAAATCGGCGCCCGAGATCGCCTATTTGCGCAAGGCGTCGACGCTCGCCGAAGCGGCCGTCACGCGAGCCTTCGAGGTGATCGCGCCGGGCGTTCGCGAATGCGATGCCATCGCCGCCATCCAGGCGGCGCAGATCGCGGGCAGCCAGGATTTTGCCGGCGACATCACAGCGCTTCCGCCGACAATCCTCGGTGGCGAGAATGCCTCGGCGCCGCACATCATGTGGAGCGACAGGCGGTTCGGAGAAAACGAGACGATTGCGCTGGAACTTGCCGGCGTTTGCCGCCGCTATGCCGCCGGCCTCGCCAGGACCATGCAGCTTGGCAAGACGCCGACAAATGTCTCGGATACCGCCAAAGCGGTGATCGAGGGCATGGACGCGGTGCTCAACGCGGTCAGGCCGGGAACGACTGCCGAAGCGGTCGAAGCTGCCTGGCGCAAGGTCATCCAGCGCTACGGACTGAAGAAGGAATCGCGCATCGGCTACTCCATCGGCGTCGCCTATCCGCCGGATTGGGGCGAACACACGATCAGCCTCAGGCCGGGCGACAAGACGGTGCTTGAACCGGGCAACGTCGTTCATTCCATCCTTGGCATGTGGATGGACGGCTGGGGCATCGAGGTCAGCGAGACCATCCTGGTCACCGAAACCGGCCACGAGACCCTGACGAAGTTCCCGCGAGAGATCCATGTCAAATCCTGAGGGTTCGGCCACGGCGGGTGGTGTTGCGAAAACCGTGACGACCGATATCGACGCCGGAATTCTCGACCGGATGATCGAGGTCCGTCGCCATCTGCACCGCAATCCCGAGCTTTCGAACCAGGAGGCCGGCACGCAGCGTTACCTCAGGCAGATGCTGGTGGATCAGGGAATCGTCGACATTCGCGACGTCGCCGGCTTTGGCCTTGCCGTCGATATTGTCGGCGCCGGCAGGCCGTCAAATCGAAAGATCGCCATTCGCGCCGACATCGATGCCTTGCCGATCGAGGAGGAGTCCGGTGTCGATTATGCATCGACGAATCCAGGTGTGATGCATGCCTGCGGTCACGACGCCCATGCATCGATGGCTTTCGCGGTGGCCGCGCATCTTCACCAGTCGCGGGACAGTTTTGGCGGTACCGTTCGCCTGATCTTCCAGCCGGCGGAGGAGGTCGAACCGTCGGGCGGCAAGCGGGTGGTGGAAGAGGGGCTTCTCGACGACATCGACGCCGCCATCTGCGTCCACGTCGATCCGTACACACCGACCGGCAAGATCGCCGTCGGCTCCGGTCCCTACACTCTGGCCTGTGACACGTTCGATGTGGCCGTCATCGGCTCGGCGGCACACGCGGCAAAACCGCATGAAGGCGTCGATGCGTTGGCCGTGGCTTGCTCCCTGGTGAGCGAATTGCAGAAGATCGTTTCGCGCGAGACCGATCCGTACGATCCGCTGGTGATTTCCGTCACGGCCATCAATGGCGGCAACGCATATAATGTCACCGCCGGCAGGGTCACGTTGAAAGGCACCATCCGCAGCGGCAGCGATGCAACCCGCGAGCGGGCCTGGCACCGCGTTCGTACGATAGCCGAGGGTATGGCGACGAGCCACGGCGCGCGTGTCGAGGTCGACATCCACAAGGGCGAACCCGGCGTCGTCAACGATGTCGAGATGACAGAGCTGATTGCCGCCAGCGCCAAGGCCTGCATCGGTGCCGACAACGTCCTCAACACGCCCGGATGGACGATCGCGGACGACTTTGGCTACTACAGCGAGAAACGTCCTTCGGTCTATTTTCGGCTGGGAATCCGGAACGAGGAGATCGGATCGGTCTTTCCGCTCCATCACGCCCGGTTTCGTGTCGACGAGGCCGCGTTGAAGGTCGGCGCGACCACCCTGGTTGCGGCAGCGACGGCGTTTCTGTCGACGGGAGCGCCTTAGTCAGCCATCATGATGGTCATCGGCGCATGGGGCAGGAGCCTGGGATCGCTTACAGATACTGGGCGACCTTCTTGCCGACCGTGAGGAAGCGCAAGGGATCGATCGCTTCGCCATTGTGGCGAACTTCGTAGTGCAGATGCGGGCCGGTCGAGCGGCCGCTGCTGCCGGTCTTGCCGATGACGGCGCCGGCGTCCAGTTTCTCGCCGACGGTCACGTCGATCTCGCTGAGATGCCCGTAACGTGTCGCAAAACCATTGCCATGGTCGACTTCAACCATGCGGCCATAGCCGCCGTTCCAGCCGGCCTTGGTGACGGTGCCGGGCGCCGTGACCTTTGCGGCCATGCCGATCGGCGCCCTGAAATCCATGCCGGAATGCAGTGCCGCGGTGCCGAGGATCGGGTCGGTGCGCACGCCGAACGGGCTGGTGACGGAGTGGCCCGGCGCGGGGTTGGTCAGCGGCAGCTGGCGCGCTTCTTTCTTGAGATGGTCGAGCGCGTCCAGCGCTTCGTCCAGCTCCTTGACCTTGCTGTCGAACATCATCGAACTGTCGAGCGGGATCAGCGGTCCGCCGACGTCGCTGTCGCCCTTGCCGAAGTCGCTGTCGACGGGCAGTCCGGCCGCCTCGAGCGCCTGGGTGATGGCATCGGCGCTCTTATAGGCATTGTCGGCAAGCGTGCTGATGCGGGTCAGTTGATCGCTCTCGATGGATTTCAACGACTGGTTGATCGAGACGAAGAGCTTGTCGGCACGATCGGCGGCTGAATCATTGGGCAGCGGATCGGAGCGGGTTGACCACAGCGAGAACGGCCTTGTGTCGCCGGCGCCGAGATCGGCGCTCAGGCTGGCGACCGCATAATTCCGCGCGGGCTCCTTGATGCTGCCGGTCGCTTCGGCGCGTTTGTCCGGCTTCGCAGCCGCTGCCGGATCTTCGGCCGGCGCTGCGCCGACTTCGCTCTCGGCGCGTTCGAGCAGCGGACCAAGGCGGCCATGACGCTGGCTCAACTGGCTCTGGCGTTCAAGCAGTTCGCTGACCTTGGTTTCCATCAGCTGCTGGTCGAGCAACTGGCGGCTGGTGATGCGGTCGACCTGGGCGCGAAGCGCCGAAATGCGATCTTCATAGGCTTGCTGCATGCGCGCCTGACGCGCCGTTGTGGCGCCGATCAAATCGTCGCGCAGCACGAGATAGGAGGTGGCCATGAGGTAGCCGACGGCAATGGCGGCCAGCGCCGAGCCGATAAAGGCCGCCAGCCACGGTCGGATCGTAAAATGCCTGATCTCGTTGCCCCGGGCGATGATGACCGTATGGGGCTCCTTACGCTTGCCGAAGACTGCGGACTGACCGGTTGCGTTCACGGGACCAAGCTTTCGTTTACGACACCACGACAGCTTGATTACACATTATTAGGGTTAACAAAGGCTTGCAGCGATAGCTTGCTCGCAGCGATTGCCCGCCAGGCGTGCGTAAGGTTGCAAGGGAACCTGGGCCAGCCTCGCCGGCAAACCTCAAAGCGCTCGAACGGCCTCGAGCACCTCTTCGGCATGGCCCTTGACGCGGACCTTGCGCCAGATCCTGGCGATCCGCCCGTCGCGGCCGATCAGGAACGTCGCGCGCTCGACGCCCATATACTTGCGGCCATACATCGATTTCTCGACCCACAGATGGTAGGCCTCGATCACCTTGCGCTCCTCGTCGGCGGCGAGGTCGATGGTGAGATTGTATTTCGACTTGAACTTGTCGTGCTTCTTGACGGGGTCGGGCGACAGGCCGATCACCACGGCGCCGGCCTTCTCGAACTCCGGCTTCAACTGCGAGAAGCTGATCGCCTCCTGCGTGCAGCTTGTTGTGTCGTCCTGCGGATAGAAATAGAGCACGATGGGCTTGCCGGACGATGCGGCAAGGCTGACCGATCCGCCGCCGTCCCGCGGCAGGTCAAATTGCGGCGCAAGATCGCCTACGTCGAGGTCAGCCATACCGATGCCCTTGTTTGAGGTTACGCGCGAAGCCACACCGATATAGTGTCGGACGGGGATTCGTCCACGATCGAGTTCGTACAACGGAAAATTGCGTGGATCAGGAGCGACCGCAGCACGAGAAGATCCGGTTCAGGCGTGATGAGATCACCGACCTGGGGACCTTTCCGTCCGCCTGCCGTGTGCCGCCGCTTGGTCAGGCGTCGATCGGACGCGGTTTTCGCATCCTGTCGCGACTGTTCGCCGGTCTGGTCGCTTTCGTGCTGCTGGCCGCCGTGCTCGTTTATCTGGTTGGCGCCTCCGGCATCGGAGCCGACCGGCTTCGCGCCGAGGCGGAAACGGCGCTTGAGAAACTGGCGGGCGTCGATGTCAATGTCGCGGTCGGGCCTGCCCGCATCACGCTCGACGGTTCGAGTTTCATCGCGCTTCAGGTCAGCGACGTCAGCTTGAAGACATCAGACGGCAAGCCGATGGCCGATGCCGGCCGCGTGCGCTTCGGCGTGCGTCTGTTCCCGCTGCTGTGGGGAGATGTGCGGCTGACCAGCGCCAGGATCTCGGATGCCCGCATCGTCGTGGCGGCGATGCCGTCAGGCGGCGACTGGACCGCCGGCCTGCGCAATGCGGACGGCCTCATCGATCCGGAGAAGCTGTCCGCCGCGGTGTTCGGAAACATCAACCACGCACTCGATGCCGTGCGGGAGGATTCGCTGCGTCGCATCGATCTTCGCAATGTCGAATTCGTGCTGCCCGAAACCGGAGCGATCAAGCTCGTCAAGATCACCGACGCCACCGTCGTGCAGTCGGGACCGGGCGGCATGCAGTTTTCCTCGAAGGCAGACATCGACGGCAGGACGCTTACGGTTGCCGCTACCGCCACCCGTGATATCGCGGCGCACCGGGTCACGGCGCTGGATGCGAGCGTCGATCTGGCCGACACCGGCGCGGCCGCTGCCGGCAAGTTGGGACCCGTCGCGTTGAAGCTGACGGGATCGGAAGGGTTCGGCGTGAACGCATCGCGGCTGACGGCCGCTTTGTCATCGACGGGCTCTGTCCTCGATCTCGGCACGCGAGGATTGCTGGCGGCGGACGTCGATATCAATGCGACGCTGGTTGCTGGCAGCAACAAGGTCCAGGTCGACAGATTGCTGCTGAAGACCGGCCGCTCGACATTCGATTTCGCCGGTTCGATCGGGCCGAAGCCGGCAAGCGGAGCGGTGGGTGAAGAGCCCTCCTATCGCTACGACCTGACCAGCGACGGATCGTCGCTTGCGCCTTCGGAGTCGCCCGAGCCGGCGCTCACCTTCCTCGCCCGGATCGCCGGTGTCTACAACACGGTGAGCCACAAACTGGTCGCAGAGCAGATCGCGCTTCGGTCCGCCGGCTCCGGCGAGGTGCTTGGCACCGCCGCCGTGGCGTTCGTCGACGGCAAAGTGCCGGGGATCAATCTGGCGTTCAACATCCACGACATGCAGGTCTCTCACGTCAAGCAGCTATGGCCGTGGTTTTCGGCGCGCAATGCCCGGCTCTGGGTGCTGGCCAATCTGTTCGGCGGCCGTGTCGTCGACGCCAACCTTCAGTTCCAGGTGGTGCCGGGC
>NZ_RZQE01000322.1:0-6758 GCF_004022955.1 Mesorhizobium sp. M7A.F.Ca.US.002.01.1.1
AGATCTCGTCCTGGCGATGCGGGCCTTCCGACAGCGTCACCGCCGCCGCATCCGCACCGACATGGCCGGCGATGCAAGGCAGCATATAGAGCCTGGCGCCCTGGTTGAGCTTGAGGCCGATGTCGGATGCCTTGATGTGCACCGCGCCCGAAACGGCGAGCGCGAAGGGGGCACCGCCAAGCTCGGTCGGATCGATGCCGAGGAACAGATGGTGCATGATCGGATTGCCGACGAAGACGCTGTCCAGGATGTCGTTGCGCTGGACATTGCCTTCGGCGCAGACCTTGTCGACGAGACCCGAGATCGCCTCGCGCACGGCGACCGTCATGCCCTCGCGGCCGTCCGGGTTCATCATCACATAGGAGACGCGGCTCATCAGATCCTCGCCGAAGCGGATCTGCGGGTTCGAGGTGCCCGACGAGGCGGCGACGCGGCCCGACAGCAGCGACACCAGATGCATGGCGATGGTGGTCGAGCCGATATCGCAGGCCAGCCCATAGGCTTCGTTCTTGAGGCCGGGCCAAAGTGCTACGACGCGCGCTGTCTCAGAGTCGGCATCCTTGTAGATGGCGGCGGTCGCGGTCCAGTTGCCCTTGCGCAGGATGCCTTGCACCTGCGGCAGCAGATAAAAATCGAAATCGAGGCTTTTCAAACCCCAATCGTGCATCAGCGCGATCTTCAGCCGGTCGAGATCACCAAGCGGCTTGTGCATGTCGGGTTCTTCGATCTCGACATAGCACATACGGATCGCCGCATCGCGGGCGATGACCCTGGTGTCGGCATCCTTGCGGATGGTCTGCGCGTTGATGACGGTGTCCTGCGGCACGTCGATGACGAGATCGCCGAGGATTTGTGCCGAGCAGGAGAGGCGACGCCGTTCGGGTAGGCCGCGGACGTGCTCATAGCGCTCTTCCTTGGCGCCCTTGGGCGTGATGTGGTCGTTGGAGGAGGTGATCTTGTGCTTGGCGAAATTGCCTTCCTGCACTTCGATCTGGCAACGCCCGCAAGTGGCGCGTCCGCCGCACACACTTTCGACATAGACGCCGAGCTGGCGCGCGGCATCGAGCACCGGGGTGCCGACAGGAAACCGCCCGCGCTTGCCCGACGGCATGAACAGCACGAGCGGGTCGGTGATGTTTGCAGGTGAATTCACGATTGCGCGCTTACCCTCGGCCCATCCGGGCTTCACGGCCGCCACGGCGGCGACCGCCATTGCCGGCGCCGTCGCCCGGCGCATTGACTTGCGTCGGGGCGGCAACGGCCTGGCCGCCTTCGGCCGGCTTGTAATCCTTGTAGGTGCGGATCCAGTTGGTGCAGTTCTCGTCGGTGCCGTTCAGCACATTGGCCCCGCGCACGGCTTCCATTTCCTGCGGCCGCACCGGGTTCATGATGGCCGAGGTCATCCCGGCGCCGATCACCATCGGGATGAAAGCGGCGTTGATGCCGTGGCGATGCGGCAGGCCGAAAGAGATGTTGGACAGGCCGCAGGTGGTGTTGACCTTGAGCTCTTCACGCAGGCGACGCAGCAGCGCGAAGACCTGGCGGCCGGCATCGCCCAGCGCGCCGATCGGCATGACCAGCGGGTCGACGACGACGTCATGCGCCGGAATGCCGAAATCGGCGCAGCGCTCGACGATCTTCTTGGCGACGGCGAAACGCACGTCCGGGTCCATCGAAATGCCGGTTTCGTCGTTGGAGATGGCGACGACCGGCACGTTGTACTTCTTGACCAGCGGCAGGATGGCTTCGAGCTTTTCTTCCTCGCCGGTGACGGAGTTGACGAGCGGGCGGCCCTTGGCAACCTTGAGTGCGGCTTCGATCGCGGCGGTGACGGAACTGTCGATCGACAGCGGCAGGTCGACCAGCCCTTGCACGATCTCCAGCGTCTGCACCAAAAGGCCGGGTTCGGTCTCGTTCGGATCGACCGAGGTGACGCCGGCGTTGACGTCGAGCATGGTGGCGCCACAGGCTGCCTGCTCCAATGCGTCCCTGATGACGGTCTCGAAATTGCCCGCGATCATCTCGGCGGCCAGCTTCTTGCGGCCGGTCGGGTTGATGCGTTCGCCGATCACGCAGAACGGCTGGTCGAAGCCGATGATGATTTCTCGTGTCGCCGAAGCGACGATGGTACGGGTCATAAATTCTCTCCGCCGTGATATAAAGATTTCTTTATATCGTTGTCTGGTTTCGTTCAAGCGAATGGGTGACCGTCCGCGCCGTCAGTGCGCGGTCTTCACCATGTCCACCTGCGTTTCGGTAATGTCGTCGTGCAAGATGCTGTCGAGCCGGTCGGCGACAAGCTGATCGTCGCGGCGGATCTCACGTTTCCATGGCTGGCGGCCCTTCAGCACGCCCGATTCATCGACGATCTCGGCAACATATTCTTCCTGTCGGTAGGCCATCACGTGAACGCCGGAAACACCTGATATTTCCTTCACCTCGTTGATGATGTCGATGCAGAGCTGCTTGCCTTCCTTTTTCTGGTCCTGGGCGCCTTCCAGCCGCTTGATGACAGAATCGGGAATATGGATGCCCGGCACGTTCGAGCGGATCCACTTGGCCGTCTTGGCCGAGGCGAGCGGCCCGACGCCAACCAGGATGAAGCATTTTTCGGTATAGCCGAGGTCGCGCACCTTTTGCATGTAGGTGCGGAACATGGGCACGTCGAAGCAATACTGGCTCTGTACGAATTGCGCGCCGGCGGCGATCTTCTTGCCCAGCCGGTGCGGGCGGAAGTCGATCGGCGGCGCGAACGGATTGATCGCAGCACCCAGGAAAAGCTGTGGCGGCGTCGTCAGCTTGCGGCCGGACAGGAACTTGCCGTTGTCGCGCATGATGCGGCAGGTTTCCAGGAGCGACATGCAGTCGAGGTCGAACACCGGTTTGGCGCCGGGCTGGTCTCCGGCCTGGACGCCGTCACCTGTCAGGCACAGCATGTTGGCGACGCCCATCGCAGCCCCGCCCAGTACGTCGCCCTGGATGGCGATGCGGTTCTTGTCGCGGCAGGCGATCTGCATGATCGGCGCATAGCCCATGCGGGTCAAAAGTGCGCAGATGCCGACCGAGGACATGTGGCAGTTGGCGCCCGATGCATCGACGGCGTTGATGGCGTCGACCCAGCCGTCGAAGATTTTCGCCCTGTTGTAGACGTCTTCCGGATCGGCGCTGTCGGGCGGGTTGAGCTCCGTCGTCACAGCGAACTCGCCGCGCCGCAGTACGCGCTCCAGCCGACCGCGCGAGGTGTGGCCGGGCAGGGGTTCGAGCGGCAGGTGGATGCCGGCCGGGTTTTCGTCGCGCTGGCGGCCGATCATGCCGACGCCCCGGTGCTGGCCGCCTCATTCTTGGCGGCAGCGGCGGCTTCGCGCGCGGTGGCCGCCTGCGCGGTCACCCGCAGCCAGGCCGAGGTTTCACGCAGCGACTGGTCGACCGGCTTCTGCACGGTCAGGATCCTGTCGCTGTGCACCATGTTCTGCGAGCCTTCCCAGGCCTTGACCCAGACGCAGGGCATATCGGGCTCGACCTCGCAATTGCCGTTGGCGCGGACACCGCCGCAAGGGCCGTTGCGCAATTGCTTGGGGCAGTTCATTGGACACGACATGCCTGTCGAGGACAAGATGCACTGGCCGCACATGCGGCAGTCGAACATGAAGCCCTTGACGCGCTTCTCGACAAATTTGATCGGCCCTTCGACACGGCCATAGCCTATGCCTTTCCATAAGGGATGGAGGAGCAGGAACATGTCGGCGAATTTGGCGTAGAACCATTCGAGTAATCGCGAGTGCCGCACCGACCATAATCTGACCGCGAAGGAACGCTGCACGCGCCGCTGCGGCGATACGTCGGCCGGCTTGTAGTCGGATTTCGGCGCTGCCTTCTTGACCAGAGTGGCCTGGGTAACAGCCGGCCTCTCCTTGGCAGGAATGGTTTCAGACATTTTCTTTGCCGCCCGCCTTGACCAGAGCGACCAGCCGCTCGCGGTCATATCTCGTGTCGATGTCGTTGAATGCCTTCTCGACTTCGGCTTCGAGGTCGTCGCCGACCGGAATGGGATCGGCTTTGCGCCATTCGGCCAGATAGTCGTCTGTACCGCCGGCGCCGGTGCGCATGGCGCACATGTCGATCGCCTCGGTAAAGCGCAGCGGCAGTTCGCGCTTGGCGTTCTGCCGGCCCTTCTTGACGATCACCTGGGCAGGGATGTCGCGCCAGTAGACGACGATCAGATCGGCCATGAATTCTCACTCCTCGAACTATCGAGCATTGCCGCAAGCGCAGTGGTGCCGCTTGTTATGGGACGACGCGCGCGCATTCAAAAGCGACGCATTTCGATGTCGTAAAATGAAAGGTGGGTTTATTCGTTTGCGGCGTGTGCCGGCGCCCGGTCCAGCGCGTCGGAAACGCTGGCGCGCAGTATGCCGTCCAGGACGAAAAACGCGCTACCAGATGCCAGTTCTGAGGCCCGTCCAGACGTAGAACCAGATCGTCGGATGATACCAGAGTTTCGAAGGCAGGCCGGGATCGATCGTCGTGAGTTTTCCAGCCAGTGCATCGCTGACAGCCTCGACGCAGATGTCGCGCGAGAACGCCGTCTGGCGTAGCGCGTGACTTGAGATGGTGTCGCCTTTTTTCGATCTGCCGCGCGCCTGCTTCAGCACGCCACCAGTGTCGACGCCAGCGTCGACGAGGTGGACAGTCGTGCCGAAATTCTCCGCATCGCCTGATACCAGAGCCCAATAGCCGCCATTCATGCCGCGATATTTCGGCGTGATGCCCGCATGGTAGTTGAGCACCGGGCAGGGCATTTTGCTCAGCATCTCAGCCGAGATTAGTCGGCAACCGTTGAGCAGCACAACGCCTGGCCGGATCTTCTGGATCGCCTGCAGGCACTCAAGCCCATTGGCCGAGGCTACCGGGATGATCTCCTGGCCTGGTCGCGGCTCAACCTCCAGCTTCTCCTCGGCAATCAGTCGCGCGCTATGGCCGGCCAGGAATCGCTTGCCCAACCTACTCAGTACCATCGTGCCAAGCTGGCCGATGGCGGAAATCCAGCCTTGGCGGCGAGCCCGGCCACGCAGCAATTGCTTTTTGGATTCAGGCGTTTCGAGGACGACGCTGACAGGACCTACGCGGTCGGCGATCGCATTGATCATAGCCCAGACATGCTGGCCGCCTCCGGTGACGACCACGATCGGACGCGTATTGGATTCTGATGCTGCCATGGATCTTGCCCCCTCCAAGCAACCGTTCTCGACAATAGACGGGATGCTAGGGTGTCCGGGTTAATCCTTGGTGATCAGCTCTTCGATACACAGTCAGCGCTTGAATTCGATGATATCGAGCTTCGATTCATAGTAGGGCGCCGGAAATTCGATGCGCCATTCCTTGGCGCTGTTGCGGAAGGCGTAGCCGACCTGGTCGGTTTGCGGACCGCTGCCATAGGGCTTTGCCGGATCGCTGTTGACATAGAAGGAGCCGAGATAGATCGCGCGTTTCTCGCCATCGTCGAAGAAACGGCCCCTGGTGCGCTGCGAGCCGCTGATCTTCTCCAGCCGCCAGCCGGAACCGTCATCGGTCACCTTGCACTTGAACCAGCCATAGATGACGAGCGGCAAAGGTCCGCCGGCCTTGATGGTGCGGCACTGCCAGTTGCCGGTCAGGTCCTTGTCGGAAAAGGCCACCAGCGGCTTTGCCAACAGGGCATCGAGTTGCTTGACCTCGGCCGGGTTGCCTGTCTTCGCCTCGGCAAGGGCTGCCTTGCGGGTCTCGCCATATTTGTCGAGCCGCGTCTTGTCGGCCGGGGTGATGAGTTTCTGTATCTCGCCGTCGGCATGGGCGGGCAGGGCCAAACAGAGGAGGCCGAGTGCAGCTATCAAGAGGCGAGGGGTCATCAGTGCGTTTCCATGGCTGGCAGTCTGTTTGCTTGTGGCGCACACCTTACCCGTCCACGGCGGCCTGTCATCTAGCCTTGAGTCATCGCGGGGCAAGAATTGCTTCAGGCGCCTGCAGCCGCCTGCGCCATCCCGGCCGTCAGGTCGCCATAACCGGTGGCGCGGCGTTCATAGACGAGATCGAGCATTCTGGCGGCTTTTTCGGCGACCTTGTCGAGTTCCGGATCGTTGGTCTGGGCGAGGTAGATCAGCTTCTCGTAATTGCCGAAATAGTCCTTGATCAACTCCGGGTGCTTGTCGAGGCCGAGCGGTTTCATGAAGAAAGCGTCGAACTGCCGGCAGAGGAAGTCGGTCATGTAGAACGACATCATGTCGTCGTCTGCGACTTTCGCATAGGCCTCCATGCCCTGGTAGAAGGCGAAGCAATGCGGGCCGGCCATGCGCTCGACGCCATGCTTCTCGCAGATGCGGTCGAGCAGACCGCCGGTGCCGCAATCGGCGTAGCCGACGAAGATGTTGCTGTAGCCTTCGGTCTTGGCTTTTTCGATCGCCTTGTCCATGGCCGGTGCGATGCGGTCCGGGTAGAAATGGAATTCCGCCGGCAGGCAGGTCAGGTCGAGGTGATCCAGCCCGAGCTGTTCCTTGACGGCCAGAACTTCGCGCGCAATCATCCCGCAGGCGATGACGAGCAGCCTGTCGTCTTGATTCGGTTTCGTTTTTTGCGTCTTGGCCATGGAACCAGTCGAGCGGCCTTCGTTGTTGTGGCGCTAATTTATCTGTTGAGGGAGACACCGTCCATGAAACTGCTGCGCATCACGCCGATTGCCATCCTGGCCTGCGCCTTGGCCCTTGCGGCCTGCGCGAACACCGTCC
>NZ_RZQE01000323.1:0-6713 GCF_004022955.1 Mesorhizobium sp. M7A.F.Ca.US.002.01.1.1
GCGCGACCCACCAGAGCCGGCTCGCGAGCGGAAATCATGCGGTTTCCGTCGCCGATGCCGCAACCTTCTTCCAGTCTCCGGTCGTGTTCCACCAGCGATTCGGATTGGCGCGGTCGTCCAGCCCCTTGGAACGGCTGGCGAGAATCGGCTGAATGCGGATCACCGGTTCCTGGTAGGAGTGCGCCTGGAAAATCGCCTCGACGACGCGGGCGGCCAGCGCCTGGTCGTCCGGCAGTTCGAAGGAAACCTCGACCGTGCCGGGGCGCCGCCGCAATTCGGTTTCGGCGCCGGCGGCCGCACCGTCAAGCGGCCTGTAGCGTTCGATGCCGTGCGCCGACTGATAGGCATTGCGGTCATATTTGCCCATGGCCAGCGGCGCGATCGCCACCACCGCATCCATGATGCGGTCGACGTCGGTGGCCGGAGCCTGGAAGGTCACGAGCAGAAGCAGTGTCATTCGTAGCGATGTGGTTTCAAAGCCGCTGTCGATCATGGAAGTGTCCTCAAGTGTTTTGGGACACCTTTTTAGCCCTGTGCTCCTGACACGGTTCTGTCAGCAGCCTGTCACCGTGCCGTGCCAAATGCATGGCTGGCCGCAGTCGCGCTACAGCAGGATCTTGCGAACCAACCTGACGGCGACCAAAGCGATATAGGCGGCGAAGAACAGGCCGAGCGACCAGCCGAAGCCGGACGGGCCGAACGCATCCATGCCGATGCCGATCGCCTGCGGGCCGAGCACCATGCCGACGCCGTAGCACAGCACGAAGGCGGCATTGGCCGACGCCAGTTCATGGCCGGAAAGCTGCGAGCCGAGATGGGCAAGGCCGATCGTGTACATGGCGGCGACGACGCCGCCCCAGACGAACAGAAGCGCGGCCATCAAATGCCAATTCTGGGCGAAGAAGGGCATGAACACGGTGCCGATAAGACCGACCGTCGCGCAGGCAATCAGCAGGTAGCGGCGATCGCTGACGCGGTCGCTGATCATGCCGATCGGGATCTGCAACAACACATTGCCGAGGCCGATCATGGTCAGCAGAAGGGCCGCATCGGCCTCGGAATAGCCGATTCGGCTGCCGTAGATCGGGAACAGCGCAAAGCCGCCGGTTTCCACCGCGCCGAACACCAGCACGGCAGCGGTCGCCGACGGCACCAGCCAGATGTAGCGCAGGAAATTGCTGGTTTCGCCATCCGAGGCGATCGACGGGCTCTCGTTGCGTGCTGCCAGCACGGGTATGGCCGCCAGCGTCACCAACGCGATGATGACGCCGAACGGCCTGAAGCCGGAACTGCCGAGATGAGCGAACAGCCACGGTCCGGCGGCAAAGCCGAGCGACAGGACAGTGGCGTAGATGCCAAGGACAAGGCCGCGCCGGTGCGGCGGCGCCGAGGTGCTGATCCAGAATTCAGACAGGATGAACAGCACCGTCAGCGCAATGTGCAGCACGATGCGCAGTGGAAACCACATCCAGAAATCGGGTGCGAAATGGAAGCCGACAAAGGCCAGCGCGCCGGCGGCGATCATGGCGATCATGGTCCAGGCAACGCCGAAGCGCATGGCGAGCGGGGTCGCCAGCGGCGCACCGGCGATCGAGGCGAGGCCGGCGACGGCGGTGTTGAGGCCGATCATCGAAGCCGAGTGGCCGCGTGTTTCAAGGATGACGCTGAGCAGCGGCATGCCGAGGCCGATGGCGATGCCGACGACGCTGATCGACGAGATCGCCGCCACCATCGGCAGCCAGTGTACGCGCTCGTCGCCCTTTGGTTGGGTATCGACCGTCATGGATGCTGAATACTCTGTCTGTTTGATCTTACGCAATTCGGACGGAAAACCGCGTCACACTTTCCTGGAATTGCTCTAGAGAAGTTCGCGGATGAAGCGGCTGCGGACAAGCCGGTAGAAGGGCACGGGACCGCCTGGACGCAACAGTGGATCATGGGCGAGGCGCTTTTCCAACTCGTCCAGGATCATTCGGGTGATGTCGGGTATGTCGGCTTCCCTGGCCTTGGCAAGCGGCAGCCAGACCAGCTCTTCCAGTTCGTTGGTCGGACCGCCACCGGGCAGTTCGACCGCGACGTCGTCACGCCACGCGCTGAAGAAGCGGGTGTCGAAGCGGCGCACCCGGTTGGGCGGCGTGATGGCGCGCGCGACGAAGCGCAGCATGTCGAGAGAGGGTTGCACGCCGTGTTCGGCAAAGCCTTGCCAGTCGGATCTGGGAGTTGCGAAAGCACCCTTGCGGCCGATCAGCAGCCCGGCTTCCTCATAGGTCTCTCGGATGGCCGACAGGGCGATGGCGCGGGCTCGTGCGGCGCTTGTGCGCCCCGGCCCGGCGATCAGCTTGGCTTCCTGCTCCGGGTGCAGGGCGGCGACGACCGGTATGCGGCTATCGGCCGGATCGGTGCGGCCGCCGGGAAAGACGAACTTGCCCGGCATGAAGGCGTGGCCGGCATGGCGGCGACCCATCAGAACCAGTACGTCGTCGTCCTTGCGGTCGAGCAGGATGAGGGTTGCCGCGTCGCGCGGGCGAATTGGCCGGTCGCTATGAGCGATCATGCTCCGCTCGATCCTGTCGACTTCCGCCTTGGTCATACCGTCCATGCGCAGGACCTAGCGGAAACTTCTGGCAAGCGAAAGTGGCCTTTCACGGTCGGTATGTTGCGCCAGGCAGCGTTCTTGGCTGCGGCCTAGGCTCCGGGATGCGGCTCGATCACGTCGTGCTCGCCGCCGAAGCCGTGCATATAGAAGGCCCATTGCAGCCCGATGACGGCACCCTTGACCGGCTGCAGCAGCGCAACCGACAAAAGGATGGTCAGCGGCACCCAGATGGCGATGTGCTGCCATATGGACAAAGTCGACGTCGCCTCAACGCCCATGAAGGCGCCCAGCACGATGTGGCCGACAATGACGATGACGAGGTAGGCCGGCAGGTCGTCGGCCCGGTGGTGATGCAATTCCTCGCCGCAGACGCCGCATGTGTCGACGGTCTTGGTAAAAGCGCGAAACAGCTTGCCTTCGCCGCAATGCGGGCAGCGGCCGAGCAGGCCGCGCTTCATCGCCGTCCACAGCGGGCGTGCGGCCCGGCCCGAGTGATGTTCTCCGCCGAAAACCTGTTCTTCCATGGCTGTTGTCATCATCGTCTCCTGCCGCGCGAACCCGGTCGCGATTGCGACGCGCGGGCGCGGCCCTTGGCCTTGTGAAACGACCGCTTGGAGCCCGGCAGAGGCTTTGGGTCGGTCAACATCTCGAAGCGCATTGCGCCGGCCATCGGCGCCACCTCGATAAGCCGGACCTCGACGCGGTCCGCGAGTTGGTAGCCTTTGTCAGAGCGTTCTCCGAACAGGGAGCGAGCCGTTTCATCGTATATATAGTAATCGCCGCCCAGAGTTGACACCGGGATGAAACCATCCGCGCCATACTGCGGCAATTGGACAAATAGTCCTGATTTGGTGACGCCGGAGATGCGGGCATCGAAGCGGTCATCGACGCGTTCGGCGAGATAGGCGGCGATCAGACGGTCGACCGTGTCCCGCTCGGCCGCCATTGCGCGGCGTTCCGTGCCGGAGATCAGCACCGCGACATCTTCGAGCCGTGCCGCTTCGTCCTGCGTCAGCCCACCCGGACCCAGTCCGAGTGCGGCAATAAGTCCGCGATGCACGATCAAATCGGCATAGCGGCGGATCGGCGAGGTGAAATGGGCGTAGCGGCGGAGGTTGAGACCGAAATGGCCGATGTTTTTTGGCGAGTATTCGGCCTGGCTCTGCGAGCGCAGCACCACTTCGTTGACAAGGCCTTCATTGTCGGCGCCGCGCACGCGCTCCAAAATGCCGTTGAACTGGCTTGGCTGCATCTGCGCGCCGCGCGCCAGTGACAGGCCCAATGTCTGCAGGAACTCGCGCAGCGATTCCTGCTTGGCGAGCGACGGCGCGTCGTGGACGCGATAGACCAGCTCCTGCTTCTTCGCCTCCAGCGTCTCGGCCGCGGCGACATTGGCCTGGATCATGAATTCTTCGATGAGCTTGTGGGCATCGAGCCGCTCCGGCACGATGACGCGGTCGACGGTGCCGTCCGGCTTGAGTACGATCTTGCGCTCCGGCAGATCGAGTTCGAGCGGCTGGCGGCCATCGCGGCCGCGCTTCAGGATCGCATAGGCGTCCCACAGTGGCTTCAGCACGGTTTCGAGGATCGGGCCTGTCTTGTCGTCCGGCGCGCCGTCGATCGCCGCCTGAGCCTGTTGGTAGGCGAGCTTTGCCGCCGACTTCATCATGACGCGATGGAAGGTGTGCCTGAGCTTGCGGCCCTCGGCCGAAAAGATCATGCGCACCGCCAATGCCGGCCGGTCCTGGCCCTCGCGCAGCGAGCAGAGATCGTTGGAGATGCGCTCGGGCAGCATCGGCACGACACGATCCGGGAAATAGACCGAGTTGCCGCGCTTCAGCGCTTCGCGGTCGAGTGCAGTGCCATAGCGCACATAGGCGGCGACGTCGGCGATCGCCACGGTGGCAACCACGCCGCCGGGGTTCTTCTCGTCGAGATCCGGCGTGGCGAAGACGGCGTCGTCATGGTCCTTGGCGTCGGCCGGATCGATGGTGACCAGCGGCAGGTCGCGCCAATCCTCGCGATGGTCAAGCGTCGCCGGTTTGACGGCTTCGGATTCTGCGATGACGTCGGCCGGGAAGATATGCGGAATGTCGTGCGCATGGATGGCGATCATAGAGACCGCCTTTTCGCTGGTTAGAGAGCCCAGCACGTTGAGCACCTTGGCTCTCGGCAAGCCGAAACGGGAGGCTCGCGCCGGCTCGACCTCGACCAGGTCGCCATTCTTGGCGCCGTTCTGGAATTCCTTGTCGACGATCAGTTCGGGCTGGCGCCGTTCCACCGGTTCGATGCGGAAGGTGCCGTCCTGCAGGATGCGAAAGATACCGAGCACGGCATCGGTACGTTTTTCGAAAATCTTCACCACCCGCCCGGTGTAGGCGGGGCCGCCCAGGGCGACGTTCGTGTCGTCGGCCGGAAAGGTCTTGGCCAGCACGCGGTCGCCAATGCCGGGCGCCGGTCCACTGCCACTGCGCGACAGGCGGATGGAAACGATCGGCGGCGGCCCATTGGCTGTGTGTTCGGTTGGGCGCGCCAAGAGCACGCCATCGGCATCGCGGTCGAAAATATCGAGGACCGTGACATGGGGCAGGGCACCGACGCGGGCCAGCCCCTTGCGCTCCTTGGTGAGGACGCCTTCGTCCTGCAGGTCGCGCAAAATATCCTTCAGCCAGATGCGGTCGTCGCCGCGCAGCGCGAACGCCTTGGCGATGTCGCGCTTGCCGGCGCGATCAGGATTTTCGGCAATGTAGCGCAGGATTTCGTCACGCGACGGCCGATAGTCGTCCTTGACCTTGGCCCTGGTGTCGGCGGTGCGCGGATCGCCGTGGGTTCTGCCGGTGATCTTGCGCGCCACGCTGTCCTACCCTTTTTTCTTCGCGGCCGGCTTCTTCGCAGCCGGCTTCTTGGCGGCTACTTTCTTGGTTGCCGGAGCTTTGGCCGCGGCCGCCTTGCGGAACGGCTTTTTGCCGCCGCCGCCCTTGGCTTCCTTCTCGGCAATCAGCGCCAGCGCATCCTCCATCGTCACCGACTGGGGATCCTTGCCCTTGGGCAGCGTAGCATTGACCTTGCCGAAATTCACGTAAGGCCCGTATTTGCCGTCGCGCACGACGATCTTGCCGCCGCCATCGGGGTGGTCGCCGAGCTCCTTGAGCGCAGCGGCCGTGCCGCCATTGCGGCCACCCTTGCCCTTCAGCTGCTTCTCGGCGATCACCGACACGGCGCGGTTGAGGCCGATCGAGAACACGTCCTCGATGCTTTCGAGATTGGCATAGGTGCCGTCATGCAGCACGAACGGACCGTAACGGCCGAGCCCGGCCGAGATCATCTTGGCCGTTTCCGGATGCTGGCCGACATCGCGCGGCAATGACAGCAGCGCCAGCGCCTTTTCGTGGTCGATCGACTCTGCCGTCCAGCCCTTGGGCAGGCTGGAGCGCTTGGCTTCCTTGCCGTCGCCGCGTTGCAGATAGGGGCCGAAGCGGCCGCTGCGCAGCGTGATTTCCTCTGACGTATAGGGATCCTTGCCGATAACCTTGGTGCCGTCTTCGCCGCCGCCATTCTCACCATTGGGGTTGGCGGCATCGCCGAGCTGGCGGGTGAAGGAGCATTCGGGATAGTTGGAGCAGCCGACGAAGGCGCCGAACTTGCCGAGCTTCAGCGACAGATTGCCGGTGCCGCATTTCGGACAGATGCGTGGGTTCGAACCGTCCTCGCGCGCGGGGAACACCAGCGGCGCCAGCTCTTCATTCAGCGCATCCAGCACGTCGGTGACGCGCAGTTCCTTGATGTCGGCGACGGCGCCGGAAAAATCCTTCCAGAAATCGCGCAGCACGTCCTTCCAGGCGAGCTTGCCGTCCGAAATCTCGTCGAGCTTTTCCTCGAGGGACGCGGTGAAGTCGTACTCGACATAGCGCTTGAAGAAGCTTTCGAGGAAAGCCGACAGCAGCCGGCCCTTGGCCTGCGGCACCAGCCGGCGCTTGTCGATGGTGACATAGTCGCGGTCCTCGAGCGTCTTCAGGATCGCCGTATAGGTAGAAGGCCGGCCGATGCCGAGCTCTTCCAGCTTCTTGATCAGCGACGCTTCGGAGTAACGCGGCGGCGGCTCGGTGGTGTGCTGGGT
>NZ_RZQE01000324.1:0-6711 GCF_004022955.1 Mesorhizobium sp. M7A.F.Ca.US.002.01.1.1
CACTTGGCGTCGCAAATTGCTTTCATGAATGACAATCAGCCGCCCCCCGACAAGTTGATATCCGAGCCACCGCCAGATTGGCAGGGCGTGTTTTTTGCCACCGCTGCCCTCGTCTCGTCCTTATGCGCCCTGCTGCTGGCATTTTGGATGTCTGTTTGATCGCTGTCGGAGGGGCCACTGTCCTATCAAGAGCCAAAAAGGTTTGGCATCAAAGTTGCATTGACAAGTTGGGGCGGATGAAGCCCGCCGCTTCGCAAATGGGGCGGCGGGCTTTCATAAGCTAACCCTCAGAAACGAGCCTTGGCCGGCAATTTACTTGGCGAAGGTCACGCATGTCGACCTGCTGACGCCGCCGGGATGCCTGGGTAAGCGCAATCTGTGGCGCTACCGACGTCTTTCCGCCGTGTGGTGATCTTCTGGTCGGCCGTCCCGTCTGCTTCAGGCTCTTTGCCGGCAAGCATACCAAACTCACCGTTGGATTTTTTCCGCCATCAGGTCCCCTCTGCGAGCAATGGCAACTCTTCGATCGGTCTGGGGTTCCTGGACAATCTGGGATCGGTGTCACTCCGCCCAGCTCGTGACGGCGGGAATGGCGCCCCGAAAATATCCGACATTTATCAAGGCCCGGAACAAAGATGGCGCCGGGAGATTGGAGTTCATCGTCCTCCTCAACAAGGAACCTAAGCATGAGAACCAAACTACGCATGGCATCGCTGTCGATCGCGACCGCAATGACCGCTGTACTGCCTGCCTTGTCAGCAGAGACGGCCCAGGACTTCGTCACGAAGGCCGCGATCGGCGGGATGTTCGAAGTGCAGTCCAGCAAGGTCGCTCAAAGCAAGCTCCAGGATCCGACCCTTAAGGATTTCGCGCAGAAGATGATCTCCGACCACGGTGCTGCGAACGCCAAACTCGAGAGTATTGCCGGCGAACAGAAATTGCAGGTGCCCGCCGACCTCGACGCTGCCCACAAGAACGACGTCGACAAGTTGCAGTCAGCTGCGGCGCCAGTCGATGCAACCTATGCCGACATGCAGAAGACGGCGCATGCCGATGCTGTAAGCATGTTTGAAAGCTACGCCAAGGAAGGCGACAATTCCGCTCTCAAGTCGTTTGCAAGCGAGACGTTGCCGACACTCAAGATGCATCAGGAGATGATTGGCAAGGTCGCGGCTGCCGCTCCTGCCCCCGACAGTTCCGCGCCAGCCGCGTCCGATGCGGACGCCACAAATTCTGTGGCACCGGTGCCTGGCGCCAACAGCTTCACCGAGGACCAGGCCAAGAACGCCATCGAGAAGGCGGGCTACTCGGACGTCTCCGCCCTGACGAAGGATGACAAGGGCATCTGGCGTGGAACGGCGAGCAAGGACGGCAAAGCAGCACCCATCGCCCTCGACTTTCAAGGCAACGTCGTTGCCGGCAAGAATTGATCACCAACCAAGGACAAATCAGATGAAAACCGTAACAGGCCTCTTCGACAATTATGATCAAGCAAGCGACGCTGTGGGCGAGCTTGAAGCCACGGGCGTTCCGCACGACGATATTAGCATCGTGGCGGGTAATTCGGGCGGCCGGCTTACGGGCGAAGCGTCGGAGGCTGGCGAGGATGCGGCAGCAGGGGCTGGTGTCGGCGCCGTAGTCGGCGGGGCCGGCGGCCTGCTCACCGGCCTTGGCCTGATGGCCATACCTGGTCTCGGCCCCGTGGTTGCCGCGGGCTGGCTGGCGGCGACTGCGGTCGGCGCTGTCGGCGGTGCCGTGGTCGGTGGCGCAGCTGGCGGCATCATCGGCGCGATGACAGAGTCCGGTGTGCCGGAAAGCGACGCACATGTTTATGCCGAAGGCGTTCGGCGCGGGGGAACAATGGTTATAGCCAGGGTCGAAGACGACCTTGTCCCCGACGCGGAACAGATACTGAAGCAATATAATTCCGTCGACATAGCCCATCGGCGAACCGAATACGAAGCAGGCGGTTGGACCGGCTTCGATCCAACGGAAGTCTACACAGGTGATGACCTGGAAAGCGCCAGAGGTCGTCGCAACGTGTGAGATGAAATGACTGGGCGGCTAACAGCCGCCCTCGTCCTTCCTGCGCGATGTGCAACGCTGGTATCTCAGGTAGCACCAAGGTCGAATGGTCGTCGCGACGACTTGCAGTTCACCAGGGCCCTGCCGCTGAGCAACACACGACTTGTGATGCTGATCGCAGCCCGAAAGGGCCTCGTATTCTCGAAGAAAGAGTTATCGGCCTGTCGTCATCACGAAGGTGAACCGGCTTTTCCTAGGTGAGAAACGACGTCAATACTCCGCCAAGCCCCTGACAATCTCGCTGCGGTGTATAGTCCATGGCCTAAGGTTTGTTTGCTGGCTTTCCCTTTGCCCCGATAGAGCGGCCGGAACACAGTTTCTGTTGCCGCGGGCGGGACGAGAGGGGAACTGCTGGCGACACTGACCGCAGGTTGGCCAGCCCGCGTCAGGCTTGCGCGGCGACCTCATTCACGAATGTGGTGTCGTGTGGGATTTCCAAGAAGACATCCGAATATCGGATGTCAGTTCATTGGCCAGACGATCATAAGCATCGGCACAGCAACAATGACTACGAGGAAAGACAGGGGCAGTCCCAGACGCGGATAGTCGCTGAAGCGGTAGCCACCCGGCCCCATGACAAGCGTGTTGCACTGGTGTCCGATCGGGGTGAGAAAATCACAGCCGGCGCCAATGGCGACAGCCATCAAGAACGGTTCGGGCCTGTAGCCCAGATCACTAGCAAATTCGGCGGCGATAGGCGCCATGACAAGGACGGTGGCGGCATTGTTGAGGAATGGCGTAACGGCCATGGCGGCGACAAGGATGAGCGTCAGTGCGCCGGACGCCGGAAGGAGGGTCCCCAGTCTGGCAAGCTCGCCGGCAACTACTCCCGTAGCTCCTGTACTGCGTAGTGAATCGCTCACTGGAATGAGAACGGCGAGCATGACGAGGATAGGCCCATCGAGCGATTGGTAAACATCGCGGAGCGGAATGACCTTGAAAAGCACAATCGCGACCGCGGCCGCGAAAAAAGCGACGGAGACTGGCAGCAGCCCAAACGCCGTCGCCACCATGGCGAGAGCAAGGACCACTACCGGCACGATACCCTTGCGGACGCTGCCAAGAAGGATAGCCCTTTCTGCCAGCGGTAAGCAGCCGAGTTCACGAAGTATCTCGGGCATCCTCGCTGCACTGCCCCGCAAGACGACAACGTCCCCGAGCCTCAGCTCGACTGCGGCCAGCCTGCGGTCGAGGCGCTCCCCACGACGGCTGACGGCCAGGAGGTTGACATTGAAGCGATCGTAAAGGGCAAGGCGCTGGGCGGTCCAGCCGATCAAAGAGGAGCTTTCACCGATTACGGCTTCGATAGCGACCATTTCGTTGGTGGTGTCGTCACCACCGCCCCTATCCCCGGTCACGCTGAGCCTGCCCTGGGAGACAAGGCGATCCAGCGCTTCTGGGTCGCCCTCGAGCAACAGGATGTCATCCACCTTGAGGACCACGTCGGGCAGTGGCGTCATCCGCATCGTGCGATTGCGCAGGATCGACGTCACGATTGCATCGCCCCCGGCGAGCTTCATGAGGTCTGCGACGGTTTTCCCGAGCACCGTGGAGTCGGCGACAATTCGAGCCTCTGTAAGGTAGTTCTTGATGTCGAGGGCTTCATTCAGCGACCCGCCAAGCTTTTCGCGCACCGGCAACAACCAATAGAAAAACAGCAGGAAGATCGTTCCGGCAGCGGCTATGGCAGCTCCAACAGGTGTGAAGTCGAACATTGTGAAGGCGGTTCCGATCAGCTCCTCTCGCACTCGGGACACTACGATGTTGGGTGATGTTCCCACCTGCGTCATTAGTCCGCCGAGCAGTGACCCGAATGCCATGGGCATCAGGAATATCGAGGGTGAAATGTTAGACCGGCGCGCGAACTGGAAGGCGATCGGAATCATGATAGCGAGCGCCCCGATATTCTTTACAAAGGCAGAGAGGATCGTGACCACGATCACCAGCAGCGCCAGTTGCGACCGAACTCCCGATAATTTCGGAGCAAAGCGCTTGATCGCGGCCTCCATGATTCCCGAGCGTGCTATCCCTGCGCTCACCAGCAGAGCACTGCCGACAATAACCACGATATCGTCGCTGAACCCGCTGAAGGCTTCGTCAAAAGGCACAATGCCAACCGCGACAGCAAGCAACAGTGCCACAGCCGCGACCAGATCATATCGATAGCGACCCCACACGAACGCTGCCATCATCACGAAGGTTACGGCAAATGACAAAATTTGCGGCGTAGTCATGTCTTCGAATGCCCCGGCCCGCCAGTGCGACTAATGAGAACGGCCAAACCGCCCCTTTTGTTGCTTCGCTCATTGCTGGGCCAAAGCGGTCCGGCGGCGTTTGGCCAGGAGCGGATCGGCAGCGTTTAGAAACGGATCTTACGAAGCGGTCTTCGGACTTTGACAGACATCGATGTGCCCCGACCAATCCGACGCTTCAGCCCCAAACCAGGAAGGCCCGAGCCGGGATCAAAAAGCATGCGCTTGCCTCATGTCGAGTCCACCTGGAAAATCGCCCGGACACCACGGATCGGGCGGCGTGCGGAGATCCTTTTCTCACCTGAAGTGCCACAGCAACGCCCCCGATTGCAGGGAGGGTGCCTCTGGTGCCTGACCCGTGGGCGAGCAGTTTTCTTGGCTACATTCGATTCTCAGGAAGCTTGAATCACGCGGCCTCTCTTTTGTTTTCGTAGCTGACAGGAGCCCCCTCGAAAGCCAGATCACTCCCGCGAGCCCAGTTCTTCTCAGCATCGATCAGCTCATTCTCCCCAGTCAAGCCGTTCAGAAACAGCCTGAGTACGTGCGCAGCTGTCCGTTCTCCGGCCCGCGAAGCAACAGGTACGCCGCGCTGTTCGCAGACCGTCGCACAAACACGGGCAAGCATCACAATATCGCTCGGTTCCAAAAATCGACCTGGATACAACATACCGTCCTCTGTTGGAAAGCCTCGTGAGCCTTTGATTACGCGAGGTCACCGGCAGCAACAATCAACTATGATAGTCTGCACCTCGACTGGGTCAGTAAATTTGAGCGGCCCTTCAGACGATCAGCATTGCGCCCCTCCGGATCGGAAGGACGGGGCTATCAGGTGGGTTTTCCCGGCAGGTCGATCCGATTCGAATCGCGTGGGCTTGGGAAATGCGCACGGTCGCAGGTCTAATGGCAAGTTGGCCGGTGAAATGCCATGTCGGCATTTCGGGCACCTCGAATTGAAGCCTGATTTGCAGGAGCTGGAATCGCTTGATGGCGAAGACTGCGCAAATCAGATCGAGGCGCGCGCCATCGCCCGGTGAAAGGGACCTCGACGAGTTGCCGCGTAAACGTTTGGAGGCCTGACCGTCGCTCATCCCCTCTGCCAAAGCAGGGAACAAGATCCTGTTTGCAATGTTGGGCGAAATGCCAATTTCTTCCCCCGGACATGAATTCGACGTGGCTATTGTCGGCGGCGGCCCCGCAGGACTTGCGGCAGGCATGTATCTGGCCAGATTCCTGCATTCGGTGATCGTGGTCGACGCTGGCGACGCACGAGCCAAGCTCATTCCAAAATCGCATAACTGTCCTGGCTTCCCGGACGGCGTAGGCGGGTCAGAGTTGCTCGGCCGTCTCAAAGCCCAGGCACAGAGATACGGTGCAGGCGTAGTGGACGGTCGTGTAGCGGGCGCCAAGAAGCGCGACGGGACCTTTGTGCTGACGACCACCTTCGGGACCATCCGAGCAAGGCGCGTGGTTCTTGCAACCGGGATCGTGGACAAGGCGCCGGCAGTAGAAGGGCTGGAGGAGGCCGTCGCGGCCGGCACTGTCCGACTGTGTCCGGTCTGCGACGCCTATGAGGCCGTGGGCAAGCGCATCGGCGTCGTCGGCCCAGAGCATCTGGCGCTCAAGGAAGCCCTGTTTTTGAAGGAGTACAGCGGTCAGGTTACCTTGCTCGCCAACTATCCGGAGGATATTTCGGATGCCGCCCGCGGCATGGCCTCGGCAGGCGGCATCGAAATCTGGGACACCGTCGAGGATCTTGTTGCTCGGGCAACCGGGTTCGGCGTTGTCATGGCCGACGGTGCGCCAATGCGGGAATTGGATGTGGTGTACCCCGCAATGGGGTCTGATGTGCGCTCTGAACTCGCCGCCGCACTCGGTGCAGAGTGTGACG
The DNA here is from genome assembly GCF_004022955.1 of Mesorhizobium sp. M7A.F.Ca.US.002.01.1.1. Lineage (NCBI taxonomy): Bacteria > Pseudomonadati > Pseudomonadota > Alphaproteobacteria > Hyphomicrobiales > Phyllobacteriaceae > Mesorhizobium > Mesorhizobium sp. M7A.F.Ca.US.002.01.1.1. The sequence goes on from NZ_RZQE01000324.1 coordinate 6,226, forward strand.
CGCAAGGATATGTTCTGGTCAGCCGACACCTCGAAACGTCGACTGCGGGTCTCTATGCCATTGGGGACGTGGCTGAGGGCCTCAATCAAATTGCCGTTGCGTTTGGCCATGCCGCCACCGCAGCAACACATATCCACAATGCACTTCAGTCTAGACCGGAAAGCTGACCGGCCACCCTAGCACAGGGCGCGCGCCATAACGCTCCAGGTCAGTGCGCTTCGAAGGACGCTTCAGATCCGCTCACCGGTGGCCGGCCTCGGGCGCGAAACGTTCAAATCAATTTTGTCCGGCAGGTCTGGCCAGGCATTTTTGATAGCGGTGGTTGTCATTCGATGGACAGGCGGGATGATGACCATCCGGACGTGTCGTTCAGGCCAGAGCGGGTTCCCGAAAATCAGAAAAACGACTGCTACCAGGACACTGACCAACCCCGCTGCAAACACGTTCGCGATGATCTCACCAGGCTGCATACACTCTCCATGAATG
>NZ_RZQE01000325.1:0-6697 GCF_004022955.1 Mesorhizobium sp. M7A.F.Ca.US.002.01.1.1
GTATACGTCATCGGCGTCGATTGCCCGCCGGCCGGCAGCCGCGCCTGCTACAGCTGCTTGCCTGATGTCCGGTCGTAGGCGCGCAGGTAGTCGTCGACTGCGGCCCCCAGGAAGGCGACGCCACCGGCGGTGATCATCGGCCCGCCGATGCCGGGCACGCCGACCTTCAGCGGCAGCGGCAGCGGCGTCATGTCGTAGACGGTGCCGTTGCGGTGCTTGTAGGCGATCTTGCCGGTCCTGAGATCGGCACCGGCGACATAGCCCCAGGGCGGCGCCTGGCAAGGAATGCCGAGCGGCGACAGGAACGGTCCCATCACCACCGCATAGGGCGCGCCCTCGTTGCGGTTCAGCCCCTGTTCGCTGCCCCGCCCTTCGTCCGGCGGCGGCACCTGATCGCGCGGGATCAACTGCGACTTGAACGCCAGATAGGTCGGCATGCCGAACAGCACCTGCCGGACCGGGTCGACGGCGACGCCACCCCAGTTGAAGGTGCCGAAATTGCCGGGGTAGATCAGCGAGCCCTGGACGGAAGGCGGCGTATAGCGACCCTCATAGCGCAGGCCCTGGAATTCGATCCGGCAGGCCAACTGGTCGAACATGGTGAGGCCCCACATGTCGGCGCCGGTCAGCGGCTTCGGCATGAAGGTGAGATCGGAGACCGGCTGCGTCGGCGATGTGTGGTCGCCTTCGATCGCGCCGCCGGGCGCCGGCACTTCGTTGACCGCGATGACCGGCTCACCGGTGCGGCGGTCGAGCACATACAGATCGCCCTGCTTGGTCGGTCCGACCAGCGCCGGCACCACCGTGCCGTCGGGTTTGGTGATGTCGATCAGGCTCGGCTGCGCCGGTACGTCCATGTCCCAGAGATCGTGGTGCACGGTCTGCCGCACCCATCGCACCTGTCCGGTGTTGAGGTCGAGCGCGGTGATCGACGACGAGAACTTCTCGACATTGGCACTGCGCCCGGCGCCGAGCTGATCCGGCGTCTGGTTGCCGAGCGGCACGTAGAGCAGGCCGAGCTTCTCGTCGGCGCTCGGCGTCGACCACATGTTGGGCGAGTTGGCGGTATAGGTCTGGCCGGCCGGCAGCGGCGTCGTCTGGTCCGGATTGCCGGAATCCCAGTTCCACACCAGCGCGCCGGTGGCAGCGTCGTAGGCGCGGATGACGCCGGACGGCTCCTGCGTCGAATAATTGTCGTTGACCGCGCCGCCGACAATGATCTTGCCGCCTGAGATCAGCGGTGCCGAGGTCGAGTAATAATAGCCCGACTTCGGATAGGGCATGTTGGTCAGAAGGTTCAGCGTGCCGCCCTCGGCGAAAGCCGGGCAGATCTGCCCGTTGGCGGCGTCGAGCGCGATCAGCCGCGCATCCGAGGTCGGCAGGTAGACGCGGGTCGCACAGGGCTGGCCGGCGGCGCCGGCGGCATCGGCGTAATAGGCCACACCGCGGCAGGTCTGGTGCTGGCGGTCCTTGTCAAGCTTGACCTTGGGATCGAAGCGCCATTTCTCCTTGCCGCTCGCGGCATCGATGGCGATGGCGAAATTATGCGGCGTGCAGATGTAGAGCGTGTCGCCGATCTTCAGCGGCGTCACCTGATAGGTGGTCTCGCCGACATCGTCCGGTCCCTTCACGTCGCCGGTCTGGTAGGTCCAGGCAGGCTGCAGCTTGGCGACATTGTCCGGTGTGATCTGGTCGAGCGGCGAATAGCGCTGGCCGAACTGCGTGCGGCCGTAATAGTGCCACTCGCCGGCCGGCACGTCATTGCCGAGATTGGCGTTGGCGACCACCTTGTCGGTGCCGAGTTCGCCGGCAATGTCCTTCGGATCCGAAGTCATCGAATAACCGGCGACGGCCAGTGATGCCAGCACGGCAAGGATCAGCGGCGCGCGTGCGTCAGGGCCGACAAGACCCCGTCTCGCCCACGGCGTCAGTAGCCACAAAGCGAGAAGCACGATGACGCCGCCGCGAGGCCCGAGTTCCCACCAGTCGAAGCCGGTTTCCCAGACCGCCCAGGCCAGCGTGCCGAGCACGATCGCCGCGTAGAGCCACAGTGCGGTGGACCGGCGCCGGTAGAGCAGCCAGGCGGCGATCAGGAAGGCAAGGCCAGCAACGACATAGTACCAGCTGCCGCCCAGCATCGCCAGGCGGATGCCGCCGCCGCCGAGTGCCAGGCCGATGAGGAAAAGAATGAGGGAGGTGATGGTGACAGCCAAGATGATACTCCTTCGACTGTTGCGCTTTGCCACGCCAAGGACAGCCCGATGTCCCGTTCCTGCCCTGCGCACAGCTTTCTCCTGCCCGCCCCGCCTGTCAAGCTGGCCCACACGCCAAGGTGGCAATTCATCTTGCCTGCGGTCGGGTTATCGAGCAGTCTCCGTCGCAGCATCACCGTGGAGTAGACCGAGTCATGCCCTTCGTCTTTCCGCCATGGATGCGCATTGCCGGCGCGCTGTTCGGCTTCGTCGTGCTTATGGCTGGCAGTCAACCGGCGTCGGCACAAACGCTCGAGGAGATCAACAAGGCAAGCGGCTTCCACGAGATGCTGGCCGGCCTCGGCCCAAGCATAGTCGCCGGCATCAAATCCGTGCCGGGGCCGGAAAAAGTCAAGGAAGCCTTGTCCGCCGCCGCTGAAGGCGCTTTTGACGCTGACAGGATGGAGAAAGCCGTAGAGGCGCGGATGACGGGCCGGTTGCAGCCCGTCGATCTCACCGATCTGGCTGCTTTCTTCGATTCACCATTGGGCAGGCGGGTCACAGCCCTGGAGATCCAAGCGTCCGATCCGCAAGCCGTGGGGCGCAAGAAGATCGAAGGTCCGAAAATCCTTGGAGGACTTCAGGCGGGAGATCCGGCACGGCTCGCGCTGTACCGGAAAATCGTCGACGATACCAGCGCCGTGGACATGGCTGAAGCGATCGCATTGAACATGGGCTATGCGATGGTTTCGGGAATGCTCGCGGCAGCCGGGCAGCCTTTATCGGATCAGCAGATAATGGTGCTGGTGCATAAGCAGGCCGGCAACCTTCGTGAAAAAGCCGAAAAGGGGATCATGGAAGGAAATGCTTTCGCCTATCGTGACTTGTCGCTCGACGATCTCAGGCTTTACGCGGCATTTCTCGCGTCCCCTGCGGGCAGCCATTACTACGACCGGATGCAGACGGCACTCGGCGCCGTGATGACCGATGAGGCGCGTTCGTTAGGGCAGCGATTTTTCGTCGCTCTCGGCTACCGCAAGGCCTGAACAGCCCGTACATCCTTGCCGCCAGCACTTTAGCGGAACAAAACGTAGACAGTTCTGGTCTTTCCCCACCGAATCACTACATTCGGGGGCGATGTCCGGCTTTTCCGAAGACATGCCCTTTTTCGACGAACCCAATGCGCGGCCCTCGGCCCCGTCGGGTATCGCCGCGCGCGCCATGGCTGCCCGCAGCGGACACAACAACGCACCCGACTATCTGAAGGGCCTCAACCCGGAGCAGCGGCTAGCTGTTGAAACAACGGAGGGTCCGGTTCTGGTGCTGGCCGGCGCCGGCACCGGCAAGACCCGCGTGCTCACCACCCGCATCGCCCACATCCTCGCCACCGGCAAGGCGTTTCCGTCGCAGATCCTCGCGGTGACCTTCACCAACAAGGCCGCGCGCGAGATGAAGATCCGCATCGGCGTGCTGATCGGCGAAGGCAATGTCGAGGGCATGCCGTGGCTCGGCACCTTCCACTCGATTGGAGTGAAGCTGCTTCGCAGACATGCCGAACTCGCCGGCCTGCGCTCCGACTTCACCATCCTCGACACCGACGACGTCGTGCGGCTGATCAAGCAGTTGATCCAGGCCGAGGGGCTGGACGACAAGCGCTGGCCGGCCAAGCAGTTCGCCCAGATGATCGACGGCTGGAAGAACAAGGGGCAAGGCCCCGCCGACATTGCCGAGGGCGACGCGCGCGCCTTCGCCAACGGCAAGGGCCGCGAACTCTACAAGGCCTATCAGGAGCGGCTGAAGACGCTGAACGCCTGCGATTTCGGCGACCTGCTCTGCCACCCGATCCGCATCTTGCGCGCCAATCCGGACGTGCTGAAGGAATACCATAAGCGCTTCAAGTACATCCTCGTCGACGAGTACCAGGACACCAACACCGCCCAGTACATGTGGCTGCGGCTGTTGGCGCAAAGGCCTCAAGGCAAGCCGGGGGAGATTGGGCGCTCTTCGGCCGAAACCCGCGCCACCGTAAACATCTGCTGCGTCGGCGATGACGACCAATCCATCTATGGCTGGCGCGGCGCCGAGGTCGACAACATCCTGCGTTTCGACAAGGATTTCCCCGGCGCCACCATCATCCGGCTGGAGCGCAACTACCGCTCGACCGCGCACATCCTTGGTGCCGCCTCCCACCTCATCGCCCACAATGAGGGCCGCTTCGGCAAGACGCTGTTCACGGATCGCAACGATCCCGAGGATGGCAAGGTCAATGTCCACGCCGCCTGGGATTCCGAAGAAGAAGCCCGCGCCATCGGCGAGACCATCGAGGCCTATCAGCGCCAGAAGCACAATCTCAACGACATGGCTATTCTTGTCCGTGCATCCTTCCAGATGCGGGCCTTCGAGGATCGCTTCATCACACTCGGCCTCAACTACCGCGTCATCGGTGGCCCGCGCTTCTACGAGCGCCTGGAAATCCGCGACGCCATGGCTTTCTTCCGTGTCGTCGCGCAAGGCGCCGACGACCTCGCTTTCGAACGTATCGTCAATGTGCCCAAGCGCGGCTTGGGCGAAGCCACCATCCGCCAGATCCACGACACCGCCCGTGCGCTGCGCATCCCTATGCTGGAGGCCGCCGCCAAGCTCGCCGAAAGCGACGAGTTGAAGCCGAAGCCGCGCGCCGCCTTGCGCGAAGTGGCGGCCAATTTCGAGCGCTGGCAGAAGGCGCTGGAAACCACGCCGCACACCGAACTCGCCGAGACCATTCTCGAAGAGAGCGGCTACACGGACATGTGGAAGAACGACCGCTCGGTGGAAGCCCCCGGCCGGCTGGAGAACCTGAAAGAGCTGATCCGCTCGATGGAGGAGTACGAATCGCTGCGCTCCTTCCTCGAGCACGTCGCGCTGGTCATGGACGCCGAACAGAATGCCGGGCTCGACGCCGTCTCGATCATGACGCTGCATTCGGCCAAGGGCCTCGAATTCGAGACCGTGTTCCTGCCCGGCTGGGAGGAAGGCCTCTTCCCGCATCAGCGCGCGCTCGACGAAGGCGGCCGCTCCGGGCTGGAGGAAGAGCGCCGCCTCGCCTATGTCGGCCTGACGCGGGCCAAGAAGAACCTGCATATCTGGTTTGTCTCCAACCGCCAGATCCATGGCCTATGGCAGTCGACGATCCCGTCGCGTTTCCTCGAGGAATTGCCGAACGCCCATGTCGAGGTCGCTGAAAGCGGCAACTCCTACGGCGGCTACGGCAATTCCTATGGCGGCGGTTCCTTTGCCTCCGGCCGCGGCGGCCAGGGCGCAGGACGGCAGAACCCCTATGGCGCCTCGCGCTTCGACAATGTCGGCGCCGACAGCGAAAAATCCGGCGCCTTCTCCAACACCTATGCGACGCCGGGCTGGCAGCGCGCGCAGGCCAACCGCACCGAGGCGACCGACCGCAACTGGGGCTCGCGCTCCGGCCACCAGGTCGAGCGCATCGGCTACGGCGAGACGGACAGCGGCTACGGCGCCGGTCGCACCTCGGTCAAGGGCCGCACCATCGACGGCGAGCTGGTCGCCAAATCCGTCTCCGACAAGCCGTCCGCCTTCAACGTCGGCGACCGTGTCTTCCACCAGAAATTCGGCAACGGCAACATCTCGGCCATCGAAGGCAACAAGCTGACCATCGACTTCGACAAAGCCGGCCAGAAACGCGTGCTGGATGGGTTTGTGGCTGCGGTGTGAAGATGGCGTTTTCCCCGCGGAAGCCTCACCTTCGTCGTCCACGGGCGAAGCAAGGAGGGTAGCGACGCGGCGCAGACCCGTGGATGACGAAGTGATTGATGTCTACGCCAATCGTCAAGGCATGCGGTCCGCCAACGAAACAGCCCCTCACCGATACCGCGCCTGATTCCATTTGTGCCCCAGCAGCGACAGGATGATGATCAGCCCGTTGAAGAACTGCACATAGAAACCGCTCAATCCCGCCGCCACGACGCCGGTCTGGATGAAGGACACGGTAACCGCGCCGATGACGCCGCCGACGACGGTGCCGATGCCGCCCCAGGTCGGCGTGCCGCCGACGAACACCGAGGCCAGCACCGGCAGGAGATAGCCGTCACCGGCGGTCGGCCACCAGGTGAAGTTGATCATCACCGAGAAGGTGCCGGCGATCGCCGCACCGATGCCGACGAAGACGAACACTTTCACCCGCACGCGCTTGACGTCGATGCCCATCTGCTGGGCGCTGTCGGGATTGTCACCCACCACCCTCACCTGCGCGCCGAAACGATGGCGGTTATAGAGCATCGCCGACAGCACGACGAAGCCGATGGCCCAGAAGATCTGCACCGGAATGCCCAGGAGCTGGCTGGAGAAGATCGTGTAGGCCCAGCTGTCGCTGAGGCTGGTCAGCGCCATCGACTTGCCCTCGTTGATGATCTGGATCAGGCCGCGCAGCAGGAAATTCATGCCCAGCGTGGCGATCAACGACGACAGCCCGCCATAGACGACCAGCGAGCCTACGA
>NZ_RZQE01000326.1:0-6680 GCF_004022955.1 Mesorhizobium sp. M7A.F.Ca.US.002.01.1.1
GTTGCCAAGCCGCCATTCGTTGAGGTCGCCGAGCAGCAGGGTCGGTCTTTCGTCCGGGCTGTTCATCAGGTCGAGCACGACGCGCGCCTGCTGGGAGCGCGAGCGGCGCAGCAGGCCAAGATGGGCGGCGATGATGCGCAGCGTCCGGCTTCCATCGAGGTCGATCTCCGCCACCACCGCGCCGCGCGGCTCCAGCCCCGGAAGCTTGATCTGGTGCACGTCGCGAACGACGCCCTTCTTGAACAGCAAGACGTTGCCATGCCAGCCATGGCCCTTGCCGGTAGCGGAAATCGGCACCGGAACCAGTCCGGTTTCCCGTTCGAGCCGGGGCAGGTCGAGAAGACCATCACGGTCGCCGAAGCGGTTGTCGGCTTCCTGCAGGGCAATGACATCCGGATCGATTTCGCGGATGACGCGGATGGTCCGGTCCGGATCGAACTTCCTGTCGACGCCGATGCATTTGTGGACATTGTAGGAGGCAACCAGCGTGCCGGTGGTGGCTGTCGTCTTGAGTGCGGCGGCGTTAGCTTTCTGCATCCGGCGGTCACGAAGGGACAGAAGCATGCTTGCCGGGAGGCTGCGTCCAATTCTGTGCATCTGTGCTGCTCGTTCTCGCTGGCTTCAATTCAGAAGCCGGATACAGTCAAAATAGGCAATTTCGGCGTATGTTCCATGACAGACGAGTTCCTCAAGCGCGCCTCCGCCTTAGAGATAGGGTGAACCGAGCCACAATGCCCGGTCGAACAGCCTGATAAGGAACGGCCGGGCTCGCAAGGCTTCCAGCGTTACCGGCACGGCGGAGGCAATCGCCGACCCGATCCGCGCCTCGATCTCGCTGGCAAAGCCGGCATCGAGCACCTCCAAGTCGATCTCGAAATTGAGCCGCAGCGATCGGGCGTCAAGATTGGAAGATCCGACATAGGCCCACGCGCCGTCGATCGAAAGCAGCTTCGAATGGTCGAATGGTCCCTCGGTTCGCCAGACACGGCAATAGTGTTTGAGCACCTGATCGAACTGCGCCATCATCGCGCGGTCGACGAGGAAGAGATTGTTCACCGCCGGCACCACGATGTCGATTTCGACCCCGCGCCTGCCGGCGGTGATCAGGGCGCTGATCAGTTCCCGATCCGGCAGGAAATAGGGCGACATCACGCGTATGGACTTGCGGGCGACCGAGAACGCACCGATCAGCAGCTTGTGGTTGGTCTCGTTGCTGGCATCCGGGCCGGAAGCGACTGCCCGCACCATCATCGGTGCGCCTGGCGATGGCGACAGCGGGGCAATGCGCCAGGCGTCGCCCTTCAGCGCCTCGTTGGTGGCGAAGCGCCAGTCTTCGGCGGCGACCGAAAAGAGGTCGGCGACGATCGGGCCGGTCACCCGGAAATGTGTGTCCCTGGCGCTGTTGGAGCCGGCGAATTCGGCGGAGAAGCCTTTTCGGATGTTCATGCCGCCGGTGAAGGCGGCGATGCCGTCCACCACCAGGATCTTCCGGTGGGTCCTCAGATTGGCGTAGGGCAGGCGCAGGCCCATGACGATGTTGCCGTTGAAGACGTCGGCGGGGATGTTGGCCTCGCGCAAATGCCCCAGGATGCTCGGCACCGAGTAGCGGGCGCCGACGGCATCGATCAGCACGCGGACGGTGACGCCGCGCCGGACGGCGCCGGCCAGCGCCTCGACGAAGAGCAGGCCGACGGCGTCATTGTCGAAAATATAGGTCTCGAGCAGGACGCTGCGCTCGGCGCCGTCGATTGCCGCGCACATGGCGGCATAGGCCTCGTCGCCGGTCTCCAGCACATCGATTGCGTTTCCAGGGTTGAGCGCGCGCCGCGCCACCCTGTCGCCGAGTGTCCGCAAGCCCGTGAACCGTTGCCCGTATCGCTCGACGATCAGGGCCTCTTCGACAGCGACGTCGCGCTCATGCTTGGCGGACACCACGCCGTCGGCAAACGGGCGCTGGGCGGTGATCGTGGCACGGCGGATGCGATTGATGCCGGCGACGGCGTAGATCAGCACGCCGAGGATCGGGGACAGCACCATCACGCCGACCCAGCCGGTGGCGGCGCGCACATCTTCCTTGGTCATGACGGCATGGACGATGCCGACCGTCGCCATCACCACGGAGATGATCGCCAGAATTTGCGGCCAGTGAGTCGCCAGGGTCGCCAACATGCCGAGACTATCCAGCGAGCGGTTGCAGAAGGCAATGCGGCCGGTCCTGCCGCGCATTCGCCGGATGGTGGCATGCGGCCCTGGCCGAAGGTTTCGACCAGCCGCAGAGATTGATGGGTAGAAGCTTCCCGACGGACCCTGTTCAGAAGGACAAACCTGACCTAGCGGAAGCATAGAGCCTGGCATCATCCTGTTCTGCTCAGAGCCTCCGAAGCCTCTTATGCTTTGGTGCGACCTCTATTGTATATCAGGATGAATGAACTTAATGATATGAACACTTTGATTGATGGCGAGGGGGGCGCCTAACGATGAAATTCAACTTCGATGAACCTCCCGGCGATGACGTAGTTGCCGACACGTCGGCAGAATGCCAACGCCAATTGCTGCCTCTCGTCCGCGAGATCGTCCAGGCGGCCGTCGCTGCCGGATGGAGCGAGGAGGACGTTCTTCTGGGGTTTGTCGAACTTGCATGGGATTTGTATGAGAATCGTCGCGACGATCTGCAATGACCGGTAGCCAATCTGGTAGCTCTGCATTGCTGGCTGTGTCGCGGCTTTTGCGTCGGCAGCTTTTCGCGATAGGAATTTTTTCTTGACACGGTGATCTCAGCTAAGGTATATATTCGTGCATGGTGCTGATTTGCGCCAGTGACCCGCCGAGCAGGCGGGTTTTTCGTTTGATGCTCCGTCAGCCAATGCGCCGAAGGGTCCAAAGGGACCTGTTGACCCGTAGTCGCGACCTAAAGGCCTGGGTTCCTCGCCCCGAGGGGCTTTTATCCCGAACAAAATTTTTTGTTTGCGTACGGATGTTATTCACTATCCGCAGCATGTGCGTTACGTTGGATCCGGGTCGGGCTAAGGGGGATTTCAGGCGGCAGACAAGCGGCTGAGGCCAGGCAATGGAAAATGCGGACGATGCTCGGGAAAGCGGCAATTCCCAGGGCGTCAATCGAGAACGGACAGCTCGATATGTCCTGGACATAATTCCTGAAAGCGCAGGCCCCTGGAGGGCCACCGCGGCGCGGAGTGTCATAGACTCAGCCCGCGATCCCGTCTCGCAGACATTCCCGGCCAAAGAGCATTCCACTGGAATTGCGCTGCGGCCCGCACGCCGATCGAGAGCCTTGCTCGGCAGCGACCGGATCACGCGGTACGATACGCCGACCGGATGTCGCGTCGTCAATCCGGCGGGTGTGGACAGCAAGCCGGCCTGGTCCCTGACCCGGGAGAACGCCGTCGTTTCCATCGCTCCCGAAGCGCTGGCGCAATTGGCCGTGCATGAATGCGATCTCGCCGAACTCGATCCGCCTGCTTTCGGCACGGTCGACCCGGCCGATCTGCTGCGCACCCACCCAGGCCGCAACAGGCGCCTTGCGGCGTTTTCCAGAATACATCTTGCTGCAAATCCGCCCCAAGCTCCGCAGGAATCGTCTGGAATGTCATGCAGTCCGCGCGTTGTACGCCGTCCGGCCGGAACGCTCTCATGAATGGGGTTGGCGATGCCGGTCGGCTTCGATCAATCACGAATTGTTTTTCAGGGGAACGCGGAAGGAAGCCTAGGGTTGAACCTCATCCGGGACGAATCAGGAGGCCAAGAAATGCCGGGTGAGGATGGTGTCCCCGGACCGGTTTCCGGACCCAATTCGCGACAACCGACGCTCAACGCAAAAGGCGGGCTTTCCGTCCGCGCCGCGAGCCGCGTGCGGCAATTCCTGGACGAGAACTTTACGCGCAAGCTGGCGCTTGCCGAGATGGCTGCGGTTTGCGGTCTTTCACCCTATCATTTTGTGCGGGCTTTCTCGAGGACGTTCGGGATGCCGCCGCATCAGTACGTCCTCGGTCTGCGGCTGGATTTCGCTGAAAGGTTGCTTGCCGACAGCGGCATGACGATCGCCGACATCGCTCACTCCAGCGGATTTTCGAGCCAGAGCCATTTTACCACCGTGATGAAGAAATACCGGCAGATGACGCCGCTGCAGGCGCGGATGGGAAAGCTTAGCGCCAAGTTTAGATGAGACGGCGCTTAGGGAGTTGCTTTATTACTTGATTCTAAAGCATTGGCAGGGGTAACGAGCCGTTAACCTATGCCGGTTTGCTCGCCTCTTTTCTCACAAGACAGCAATATCGTGAAATACCGCACGCAGGAATCATGTCTTCCTGCGATGGAGCGGAATTGTCAGACATTTCGTGCCGGCCAGCGGAGAGGGACCATGACCGACAACCAGATTTCGAACGGCCAGATTTCGAGCGGTTCGTTTGTTCGGCGTCGCACAGCGCATTTCGCGGGGCAGTGGATCGCGGGGGCCGATCATGGTTCGCGCTCGGTTCGCCGCCGCCTGATGGCCGTGCTGCGCATGGCGCATCGTGCGCTTGGTATGGGGCGCAGGCGTCTGGGGCTGGGAACGCTGGGGGTCGGCGGCAGCGTGCGTTCGGCCTTGGCCTCCTCCGTCAGCCTGGCGAGCATCGTCGGCGGCCTGGCGGCGATCGCCGCGCTCAGCCTCGCCACGCCGGCCCAGGCACAATACCAGGCCGGCGGCGGGTCCGCGACAGGCGGCAACGCCGTCGCCATCGGTAACGGTGCCACGACGAATGGCAACAACGCCGTAGCGTTGGGCACCTCCAACAGTGCAACGGGCGACGCTTCGATCGCCATCGGCTATTCGATGAGTGTCAATGGCCTGAACGCCATCGGCATAGGTGTCTTTGCAAGCGCGACCGGCATTAACGCGCTCGCTGTGGGCGGAAACGCCCATGCTAACGCCGGCGGGGCAAGCGCCTTTGGCGTCAACAGCACCGCAAATGGGGCGAACGCGACTGCCATCGGCTCCACGGCTACTGCTGGCGCCGCCGCGACGGCCGTTGGCGTATCGAGCCAAGCGACCGGCGGCAATTCCGTCGCTGTCGGCAGCGTGAGCCAGGCTTCGGGGAACAGTTCGACCGCCCTCGGCACGGGAACCGTCGCCAACAGCTTTGGTACCGCGGTTGGATCGACCAGCCAAGCAACCGGCGGCAACGCGACCGCAATGGGAGCGGGTAGTAACGCAAGCGGCGGCAATTCGATAGCGCTGGGAGTGGTCAGCCAGGCAACCGGCGGCAATTCTCTCGCCGCCGGGAACGGCGCCAACGCCAGCGGAGTCTCGGGCGTCGCCGTCGGCAACGCTGCTAGGGCGACCGGCAACAGCTCAACGGCACTCGGGGTGCAAGCGCTGGCGATCGGCGACAGCACGGTTGCTGTCGGTCAGGGCGCCGGCGCCGGGTCAACCACCGGAAATGCCAGCTCGGTCGCGGTGGGCGTCGCGGCAGGCACGCTCGTCAGCGGCGGACAGAATACCGCTGTCGGCGGCGGCGTCCCAAGCGTCTTGAGAGGCGCCGGCTCCGGCGTCACGGGGCAGCGCAATGTCGCCCTCGGCACTGGTGACGGCGCCGTTGCCTATGACGCAACGCTCTCCGCCTCCGCGGGCAATCTGGTCACCGGCAACGACAACATCGCGATCGGAACCAATGCCGGTATTGGTGTCGCCGTCAGCAACACCGCGTCGATCGGCCACAACGCTCAAGCCAGCCAGACCAACGCCGCCGCCATTGGCACGGGATCCATCGCCAGCGGCGTGAATTCCATCTATCTGGGCGCACGCTCCGCTGCCGGAACGGGGGCTCTCGCTCAGAGCGCGATCGCTATCGGCGTGGACGTGACGGCAAACGTGGCTGATGCCACGGCGATCGGCCGTACAAGCGTGGCATCGGCCCAGTTCGCCGTCGCAATCGGGGTAAATTCCCGTGCGACGGGGATAAGCTCGTCAACACTCGGCCCCAACGCACTCGCCTCAGGCAATTTCGCATTGGCTTTCGGCAATGCCGCTCTGTCGAGTGGAATCGGCTCGGTCGCGATTGGGTCGGGTGCCCAGGGCACGGATGTTGGCGCCGTGGCGCTCGGCAATGGCTCCCGTGCGACCCTCGCGCGCGCAACGGCGCTGGGCGTTAGCGCATCGGCGAGTGGCGCGAGCGCCCTGGCGATGGGCGATACCGCAAACGCGAGTGCCCAGAACGCGATCGCCGCCGGAACGAACGCGGTCGCAAACTCCGCCGATGCCGTCGCCATCGGCACCAGGGCGAATGCAAGCGGCGGCAAGGCCGTCGCCATCGGCGCCGACAACGTCGCTTATGGCGACGGCGCCGTCTCTATCGGCGATCCCAGCTATGCCAGCGGTACCGGCTCCTTCACCGGCGGCGCCAACAACATCGCCAACAGCGATGGCACGGCAACCGCCACCGCGGCCAATATGGCCAACGGCGCTGTCGCCATCGGCAACAGCAACAAGGCGATCGGGCAAGGCTCGGTGGCGCTGGGCAACGGCTCGACGGCGGGCGCAGCCGGCCTCGCCGGGAACGTCGCACTGGGCGATGGCGCGACAGCGGCGGCAAGCTCCGGCGATGTCGCGCTTGGTTCGGGCTCGGTCACCACTACGGCGGACGGCACGGCCAGCGGTGTGGGCAACGGAACGACCTACCCCT
>NZ_RZQE01000327.1:0-6677 GCF_004022955.1 Mesorhizobium sp. M7A.F.Ca.US.002.01.1.1
CCCATGGGCCGCCGCCACCGCCGCTTTTGTCGTTCCAGGGCATGAATGTCCTTTCGCTTGGAATTCCCTCAAGCGCCGGCATTACGGCGCAAAATCCAGTATTGTTCTTCTATAGGCACGCCACGGGGCGCTTTCAACGCGATGCGCTTCCGACTTCGTCCGATTTGGTCCAGTCGCGACCCTTTGTCTTCCTTCAATGGCTCTTTTTTCGTTCAATGTCTCTCGCGACGCCGCTCGTAAACCGAATAGCGCGTCGGGTGGCTGTCCTTTTCCCCGGCAGGGACGTCCTGCGAGCTGACAATGCGCCAGGAATCGGGATCGATCGGCGGGAAATGCGCATCGCCGTCGACCGCTGCCAGCACATGGGTGACGTGCAGCCGGTCGGCCAGCAGCATGGCCTGGGCATAGATTTCGCCGCCGCCGATGACGCACACCTCGTCGACATCGGCCATGCCGCGCCCGCGCACCGTCGCCAGCTGGATCGCGGCTTCGAGCGAATGTGCCACCTCGACGCCCTCGGCGCGCCAGGTCTCGTCGCGGGTCACGACGATGTTCAACCTGCCCGGCAGCGGCCGGCCGATGCCCTCATAGGTCTTGCGGCCCATGATGATAGGCTTGCCCATCGTATCGGCCTTGAAGCGCTTGAGATCGGTGGAGAGCCGCCACGGGAGCCCGCCGTCCCGCCCGATCACGCCGTTCTCGGCAATGGCAACGTAGATTGCGACATGCATCAATTTTCGTCCGTCGGCTCGAGGATCAGGATGTCGATGTCGCGCTCGGGGTAGAAATCATCCGCCGTCATCTCGAATGTCGTCGGTCCGGTCTTTTTGACATTGTCGCCGCAGAACGAGACCAGGGCTTTCGGATTGCCCTTGTCGATCGTCAGCTTGAACTTGCCGATCGTGCCCGTAGCCCAGTTGCCGCCGGTGGTCAGGATATAGGCGATGCGGCTCTCGAAATATTTGGGGTAGCCGTCAGGGTCGTCCTTGGCCGCCTTGCGCACCGCATTTTCGAATGTGCCGTCCATGCAATACCGGGTCTTGTAGGCCGCATACTGACCCTGGAATTTGCCGTCGTAGAAGAAGCTGACCGAAGACGTGCCGCCGACGCTCGGCCTGTAGTGGTGGGAAACATGGACGTCCTTGTTGGCCGGAAAGGTCGAGCGCCACCAGTAGGTCGAACGCAATTGCCAGAACGGGGTGTAGACCTTGCTCGTCTCGGTGCCGTCGCTGCCGGTGTCCTCGATGATGATGCCGCGGTTGACCCAGTCATCGACAACCGCTTGCGGCAGCTTCGCCAGCGCCGCCTTCGCCGCATCGCCGAAAGGATAGAACGGCACGTTTTGCGCCTTCAGTTCAGCGCTGATGTCGATGCCGAGCGCCAACACCTTCTGCTCGAGCTGCGGCTTTGCGGCGACACCGTCGATCGTCACCTCGAAACCGAGGAAATTATCGCTCTGATTTTCAGGAATCGCCGGGATTTCTTCGGGATTGCCCGATATGTCGGGCATCGGGAAGGCGACGATGGCCTGGACATCCTGATCGGTGTTGTTGTGGAAGACATAGTCGACCGTGACCCTTTCCGGCGAGATGAAAAGGTCCTCGCTTTGCATCGCCACGGCATCGCTGCGCGACAGGATCAGGCCGCCGGTGCCAAGTTCGGCAACCGAATCATTGGCGAAAGCGGGTACGGACGACAAGGCCAGCACGGCGGTCAGAACATATCGCAACATGGAAGCCCCCTCGGCTGGAATGCCTGCAGGACCCTAGCCGTTTCAATGTGGCGTTCAAAGCCCTTCCGTATCCGCGGACGAACCAAAGGGAGCTGGACTGCGGTCTGGACACGCGCCTGCGCGGTCTGGACACGCGCCTGCGCGGTCTGGACACGCGCCTGCGCGGTCTGGACACGCGCCTGCGCGGTCTGGACTAACGGGTTCCGATCGGGCAGGAGTTCGCCCATGCGCAAGCTTCTCGTCATCGGCATCGGCGCCGGCAATCCCGACCACATGACCGTTCAGGCCATATCAGGCCTGAACCAGGCGGATGTGCTGTTCATTCCCGACAAGGGCGCGAAAAAAAATGAATTGGCCGAACTGCGCCGTCAGATCTGCGACCGCTTCGTCACCAATCCGAAGTCGCGGCGCGTCGAATTCGACGTGCCGGTGCGCGACCTCCCGGTAGAAGATGGTCCGGCGCCCTCCTACCGCTCGACCGTCGATGACTGGCATCAAGCCATCGCCGCCATTTACGAAGGCCTGATCCGCGACGAGATTGCAGGCGACGGCTGCGGCGCCTTCCTGATCTGGGGCGACCCTTCGCTCTATGACAGCGCGTTGCGCATCCTTGAGCGCGTGCGCCTGCGAGGCG
This sequence comes from Mesorhizobium sp. M7A.F.Ca.US.002.01.1.1, assembly GCF_004022955.1. Lineage (NCBI taxonomy): Bacteria > Pseudomonadati > Pseudomonadota > Alphaproteobacteria > Hyphomicrobiales > Phyllobacteriaceae > Mesorhizobium > Mesorhizobium sp. M7A.F.Ca.US.002.01.1.1. The sequence continues at coordinate 2,367 of NZ_RZQE01000327.1, forward strand.
ATGTGGCGTTCGAGCTTGAGGTCATCCCCGGCATCACCGCCGTCCAGGCACTTGCCGCCAGCCACAAGATGGCGCTGAACCGCATCGGCGATTCCGTCCTCATTACCACCGGCCGCCGCCTGACCGAAGAAGGCATGCCGGACAATGCCGGCAGCGCGGTCGTCCTGCTGGACGGCAAATGCGCCTTCAACACGCTGGCCGACAAGGATGTCGTCATCCATTGGGGCGCCTACCTCGGAACGGAAGACGAGATCACTCTCTCCGGCAGGATCGGTGACATCGGCGCAAAGATCGAAAAAGTTCGAGAGGAAGCCCGTCGGCGGAAGGGCTGGATCATGGACAGCTATTTGCTGCGCAAGCCCTAATAGGAAGGCAATAGGGGAGTAAGGCAATAGGGCAGTAGGTGAATGACGTTTTGTGTTGGAAGACAGCACGCGAATGCCGCCCTACTGCCCTACTGCCCTACTGCCCTACTGCCCTACTGCCCTACTGCCCTACTGCCCTACTCCCTCACCCAGCCTCAATCTCCGCCTGCAACGCCTCCATATGCGTCGCTGCCGCGGCCGCCGCCGCGCGCTCGATGGCGCGGAAGCGGCTGACCACTGCCAGGCCGACCGCCGTCAACTGTGCGCCGCCGCCCTTGCGGCCGCCGGTCTGTGCCGCCACCAGCGGCTTGCCGAATACCCGGTTCATGTCCTCGACCAGGTCCCAGGCGTGCTTATAGGACATCTCCATGCCGCGCGCGGCGGCCGAGATGGAGCCGAAGGCGGCGATCTGTTCCAGGAGTTCGATCTTGCCCGGCCCGACGCGCCCGTCGGGATCGAGATTTATCCGCAAGCTCAGCGACGGCATCTTTGCTCTCCGCGGTCACATCCCAACGTCATACTAGAAGCTCCCTGGCGAAACCGCTATTCCAAAAAGACATAGCGGGATCATCCATCCGTCTCGGCGGGCAGGCCGGCGCCGGTGTTCGCCCGATCGAAGCTCACCGTCTTGATCACCGCGAAAACCTTGCCGCCAAGATGAAGCTTCAGCGCCTGCCGCGACTGTTCGGTGATGCGGGCAAGCACGGTTGCGCCATTGCAGTCGATACCGACCTCGACCGCCGGTCCCTCGCCGGGGCTCATCGCGGTAATGGTTCCCGGCAGGATGTTGAGCGCGCTGAGACCCCTCGGCTTTTCGGTGGCGATCATCACATCGCGTGCGCGGATACGGATGCGCACCGGCGTACCTGTCTTCATCGCCAGCTGTGGCACCCGGAGCTCGCCCGCAGCCGAGCCGAGCACGGTCATGCCGAAACTCTCGTCGTGATGCAGCACCTTGGTGTCCAGCACGGCGCCGCCCTCGCCGCGCTCCTCCGCCGGCAACAGGTCGAGCCTTTGCATCACCGCCTCGGTCGGCCCGCTGGCAACGACATTGCCCTGCGCCAGCATCACCACGTCGCTGGCCAGCCGCGCCACTTCGGCGACCGAATGACTGACATAGACGATCGGGATTTTGATCTCGTCGCGCAGCCTTTCGACATAGGGCAGGATTTCGGCCTTGCGCGCCTCGTCGAGCGAGGCCAGCGGTTCGTCCATGAGCAGCAGTCTGGGGCTGGCAAGCAATGCCCGGCCGATCGCCACACGCTGTTTCTCGCCACCTGAGAGCTTTGCCGGCCGCCTGTTCATGAGCGGCCCGATGCCGAGCAGGTCGACGACGGCATCGATATCGGCGTAGCGCTCCGCCGGCGGCGTGAACCAGCGGCCGTAGCGAAGATTGCCGGCAACGCTCAAATGCGGAAACAGCCTTGCGTCCTGGAACACCATGCCGATGCGGCGCTTGTGCTTCGGCACGAAAATGCCGGCACCGGTATCGACCAGCACACGGCCGTCAACCTCGATGCGTCCCTTGTCGGGCCGGATCAGCCCGGCAATCATGCCGATCAGCGTCGTCTTGCCCGACCCAGACGCTCCGAACAGCGCCGTCAGCCGCCCGGCGCTTTCGAAGCGGGCGCCGATGGCGAAACCGCCCAGCCGATGGCTGATGTCGACGAGAACGCTCATTCGATGTCCAGCCGCCGGCCGACACGCCGCGCCAGCACCTCCGAAGCCACAAGTGCTGCCATGGAGATGACAATGGAAATCAGCGTCAGGCGGAGCGCCCCTTCATCGCCACCCGGCACCTGCGTGAAGGTGTAGATCGCCGACGGCAATGTCTGCGTCTCATTGGGAATGTTGGAAACGAAGGTGATGGTGGCGCCGAACTCGCCCATCGCCTTGGCGAAGGCCAGGATGGCGCCGGCGATCAGCCCGGGCAGGATCAACGGCAGCGTGATGGTGGCAAACACCCAGAGCGGATTGGCGCCGAGCGTTCCCGCCGCCGCTTCCATCCTACGGTCCACCGCCTCGATCGACAGCCGGATCGCCCGCACCATCAGGGGAAAGCCCATGACGCCGCAAGCCAGCGCCGCACCTGTCCAGCGGAAGGAGAAGACGATGCCGAAATGCTCGGCCAGGAAGGCACCGGCCGGACCGCGCCGGCCGAAGGTGAGCAGCAGCAGATAGCCGGTCACCACCGGCGGCAGGATCAGCGGCAGATGCACCAGCCCGTTGAGAACCGTCTTGCCCCAGAACTGTCCCCGGGCAAGCAGAAGCGCGATCAAGATGCCCGGCGGCAGGCTGGCGAGCATCGCCACCGTTGCCACCTTGATGGACAGCCGGACCGCATTCCATTCGTCGGGAGTGAGGTCCAGCAGCCAGTTCATAGTGCCCCTTGGAACTCAGTTGCTCGGCGCGAGCACGGTAAATCCCTGATCCTTGAACAGCGCGGCCGCCTTGGCCGACTGCAGGCATTTCAGGAAAGCCGGCGTATCCTTGTCCTTCGAATCGGCGGTCTGGGCAACCGGATAGATGATCGGCGGATGCGAATCCTCCGGGAAGGTGCCGATCACCTTGACCCCCTTTTCGGCATGCGCGTCGGTGGCATAGACAATGCCAAGGGCGGCTTCGCCCGTCGAAACCAGTTTCAGCGCCGCGCGCACGTTTTCGGCCTGCGCCACCTTGCCCTCGACCGAGGACCAGACGCCGAGCGATTCAAGCGCGGCCTTGCCGTATTTGCCGGCCGGCACCGCCTTGAAATCGCCCATGGCGAGCTTGCCGTCGCCGATCAGCTTGGCGAGGTCGAAACCCTTCTCGATCCTGGTGTCGACCGCCGAGTCCTTCGGCGCCACCAGCACGATCTGATTGCCGAGCAGCTTCACTTCGGTGTCCGGCTTGGTCAGCTTCTTGTCGGAGAGATATTTCATCCAGTCGAGATCGGCCGAGATGAAGACGTCGGCAGGCGCCCCGCCCTCGATCTGCTTGGCCAGCGCCGAGCTCGCGGCATAGGAGACAGTCGCCGCCTCGCCGACATCGGCCTCGCAGGCCTTGTTCACCGCGTCGAGCGCGTCCTTGAGGCTGGCTGCGGCAAACACCACCACCTTGTCTTCCGCATGCGCTGCCGGCACGACTGCCATCAGCGCCGCAGCCAAACCGCCAATGGCGATCGCCCTCGATCCAAAACCTTTGCGCGTCATGGAAAACTCTCCCTGGTTTGAAATCCGGCCGGCTCGAAGCCTGCTGACCGATATATCCGTATGAATATAACAAGGGAAGGCCCGGCGCCTCATGAAAGCGTCTGTACGACACCAATTGTTCTGGTAAGACCGGGAAAAGAAACCTTGGAAAGGAAACTCCGGTGAAGATCAGCGCCCGCAACGTCCTCAAGGGAACGATCGCCGAGATCGTCAAGGGAGCCACCACCTCGCATGTCAGGATCGACATTGGCGGCGGCGCCATCGTCACCGCCTCGATCACCAACGAGGCCGTCGCCGATCTCAAGCTCGAAAAGGGCAAGCAGGCCTATGCCGTGGTCAAAGCCTCGGACGTGATGGTCGGCATGGACTGAAATTTGCGGCCTTAGACCGCGATCGGCGCCTTGATTGACGCGTCGGCGACGTAGTTTTCCAGCCGGAAATCCTCGAAGCGGAAGGCGAAGAGGTCCTTCACCTCCGGATTGATCCACATCGTCGGCAGCGTCCTCGGCGTGCGCCGCAGCTGTTCGCGTGCTTGCTCGAAATGGTTCGAGTAGAGGTGCGCATCGCCAAGTGTGTGGACGAAATCGCCGGGTTTCAGCCCTGTCACCTGCGCCACCATCAAGGTCAGCAGGGCATAGGACGCGATGTTGAACGGCACGCCAAGGAAGATATCGGCGGAACGCTGGTAGAGTTGGCAGGAAAGCCGCCCTTGCGAAACATAGAACTGGAACAGGCAGTGGCAGGGCGGCAGCGCC
>NZ_RZQE01000328.1:0-6662 GCF_004022955.1 Mesorhizobium sp. M7A.F.Ca.US.002.01.1.1
ATTCGTCGGCAGCCCGGTGATGAATGTCACCGATGCCGCAGTCGCCGAGACCGGATCCGCGGTCTCGGTAACGGTCGGCGGCGCGGCTTCTGGCTTCGAATTTCCGCAGGCATTGCTGTCGAAGCTCAACGGCCATGCCGGGCGGGAGCTCGCGCTGGGCATTCGCCCGGAGGGCGTGCTCATTCGGCGCGAGGCGACCGAGGGCTTCGTGCCTGTCGACACGCATATCGTCGAGCCGCTCGGCTCCTTCGACATCGTCGATCTCAAGGTCGGAACCGAGTTGCTGCGGGCCCGCACCAAGAGCGGCTTCGTTGCCGGACCCGGTGAAAGGGTCTTCGCCAGGATCGACCCGACCCAGGCGCATTTCTTCGACAAGGCAAGCGGCAAGTCGCTCGAGGTGAGACTCTGATGGCCCATATCCAGCTCAAGAACATCTCAAAGACCTTCGGCAACCACACGGCGCTCACCGGGCTCGATCTCGATATTGCCGATGGCGAGTTCTTCGTGCTGCTGGGCGAGACGGGCGCCGGCAAGACGACGACGCTGCGGCTTATCGCCGGCTTGGAAAAGCCCAGCGAAGGCCAGGTCTTCATCGACGGCGTCGACGTTGCCGACTGGGGTGCGGCCGAGCGTGACGTGGCGCTGGTGCTGCAGCAATATTCGCTCTATCCGCGCTACACGGTGCGCGAAAATCTCGAATTCCCGCTGAAGCCGAAAATTCGCCGGCTGCCCGACGCCGAGATCAAGGACCGTGTCGACCGTGCCGCCCGTACGCTGCGGATCGAGCATCTGCTCGACCGCAAGACGGATCGGCTGTCCGGCGGCGAGATGCAGCGCGTCTCGATCGGCCGCGCCATCGTGCGCAAGCCGCGTGTGTTCCTGATGGACGAGCCGCTGTCTGCGCTCGACGCCAAGCTGCGCGAGGCGCTGCGGACTGAACTGAAGAACCTGCAGATACAGCTCGGCGCCACCTTCCTGTTCGTCACCCACGATCAGATCGAGGCGATGTCGATGGGTGACAAGGTCGGCGTGCTCAACCATGGCCGAATCGTCCAGACCGGCACACCGCATGAGATCTACAACAATCCACGCGACACCTATGTGGCGAGCTTCGTCGGCTCGCCGCCGATGAACCTCATCGACGGCAAGCTCGTGAACGGCCGCGCGGTGATGGCGCCGCTGAATTTCGAATTGCCTTTTTCAGGGGGTGCCAAGGCGGGCGGGGCGACCGATGGTCGCCCGCTCGTCTTCGGCATTCGTCCCGAGGACGTCCATCTCGAGAGCGGCGCGCCGGTCGAGGCGCGTGTCCACGACGTCGAGAACCACGGCGTCGAAAAGATCCTGACGCTGCGCGTCGGCGACACGACACTGCGTGCCACCGTGCCGGCCAGGACCGATGTCGCCATCGAGCAGGCGGTGCGCTTTGCCTGGAACCCCGACAAGGTGGTGCTGTTCGACAAGGGCAGCGGCGTCAGCTTGCGACACGCCTCATAGGCTGCATGCGAGCCTATTTCTGGAAGTAGGTTTCGTAGGGCGTGTCGTTGATCAGCAGGATCACGCATTCCGTGTCGGAGACGCAGGCGTCGTCATGCATCTCATTGGCTTTCTGGGTCCAGTAGGATCCAGGAGGCAGTTCGACCTTGGTCGCCTCGCCGCCATCCATCTGCCAGTGCGCCCACATCCTCTTTATGACCACCGCACGATAATCCGCGGTGTGCGCATGGACCGGTGCGCGCCAGTTGCCGGGAACCTTCAGCAACGTGCCTGCCGGACCCTTGGCCCGCTCGCCCCACAATGGGCCAAGACGATGCGGCTGGTCGGGTACTTCCGCCATATAGGGGATCTTGTCGGCCGGCAGGTAGCTGTCCTCGAGGGCAAAGGCGCGCCCGGGAACCGCAAGCATGACGGCGAGTGCGATGAGCTTCGGATGATTTGGCATTGGTTCTCCTCTTCGGACCGGCTTGCCGCCGGCCTCTCGCTGCCTGGTTCTGGCAAGCTATTGCATGCGGGTGGCCCGGCAATGGCATTGCGTCCGGAAGGCGTGGCAATTCATCCAGACCCAGCGATCCACGGCCGCGCTGCGGCTGGTGCCGATGCGATTGATGCCGCGCGCCATGTCGATCATCCTGACCGGCGTTTCGCTGGCGACCGTCTGTGCGGCGCCGGTCGGCGCCTATGTCGGTGACATCTGGGGCTGGCGCACGGCCTTCATGATTGCGACCGTGGTCGCCGCCCTGGCGCTGCTGGTGCAGCTGGCCACCATTCCGAAATTGCCCCCCGTGGGTGTGGCAAGCTTCCGCACCTTGCTCGACGTGCTGAAGCGTCCGTCGATCAGAGTGGCGCTGCTGGTCGCTTCGTGACACTTTGCCGGCTTCACCTATGTCCGTCCCTTCCTCGAGAAGGTCCCCGTGCTCGACATCGAGACGATCTCGCTGGTGCTGCTGGCCTATGGCATTGGCGGCTTCTTCGGCAATGTCGCCGGCGGCATCCTGGCCGAGCGCAGCCTCAAGGCAGCCGTTGGGCTGGCGCCCTTGCTGATCGCACCGGCCGCCGCCTCGATGCTGGTTTTCGGAGCTTCGCCGACGATCGCCGCTGCCGCCGTTGCGGTCTGGGGCTTTGCTTTCGGCGCGGTTCCGGTCGGGCTGCAGAGCTGGCTGGTGCGGGCAGCACCCGACCAGGCAGAAAGCGCCGGCGGACTGATGGTGGCGACGTTCCAGGTGGCGATCGCGCTCGGCGCCGTCTTCGGCGGCCTGCTGGTCGACCACACCGGCGTCGCCAGTGCCTTCGCCCATTGCGGCGCGGCGACATTGCTGGCGGCCAGCGTGGTGTTCCTGCGCGGCCCGAAGCAGGCCGAGTAGCCTCGCCGCAATCAGGCTTCCCTGACACCTGCGCGTCGGCCCGAGAACCATCACGGTTTTCGGGTCGACGCCGTTGTGACGGCAGCGACGAACGAACTCAGGCCGACCGCCCGTCGAAATCGAAGACCGACAGGGTCGAGGGGTCGAGATCGGCCACGCAGTTGATGTTGATGTAGGCGCTGCGTTCACGGCCCTCGCGGACATCCTCCGCAAAGGGATGGATGCCGCAGGCCCGGCAGAACCGGTGCGCGATGGCATGATTGCCGAATGTGTAGGTGCCCAAATCGTCGCCCCAGGCCAGGACCCGCAAGGTCCCGTGCGGGATGGCACACAACAGGGCGCCCTTGCGCGAGCAGATCGAGCAATTGCACCTGATGGCGCTGGTCAGTTCGGCCTTGAATTCGAAGGCGACCTTGCCGCAGTGGCAACTGCCTTTGTTCCTCGCATTCGACAGGGTGCAAAACCGTCTGCGCCGGGTTAAGTCTCGGCAAGCCAGGCACTGGCCGCTATCCCTTAAGACGTTCAGGGCGTCCGGAGTCCGACACCGAAAATGCAATCCGTCCGTGATCATCTGGAAATCATCCTTGCGCGCCTCGCCGCCCGTGCCGGCGAAGAGCGTGTGTTCACGAAGCTCTATGCCGAAGCCGCGAGGGCCGCGGCCGATGCCAGCGATGCGCGCAGCCAAGCCGGCGTGACGCTCGGGCCGCTCGACGGCACCATCGTCTCGATCAAGGATTTGTTCGATGTCGCCGGCGAGCCAACCACGGCCGGCTCGCTGATGCTCAAGACCGCCGCGCCCGCCTTGCGCGATGCCGTGATCGTCAGCCGGCTGCGGCAGGCCGGCGCGGTCATCGTCGGCAAGACCAACATGACCGAATTCGCCTTCACCGCGATCGGTGACAACCAGCACTATGGCACGCCCGGCAATGCGATGGATGCCAGCCGTATCCCGGGAGGTTCGTCTTCGGGCGCCGGCGTTTCGGTCGGCGAAGGCACCTGCGACATCGCCATTGGCTCGGATACGGGCGGTTCGGTGCGCATACCGGCATCGCTGAACGGCGTCGTCGGCTTCAAGCCGACGGCGCGGCGCGTGCCATTGACCGGCGCCTACCCATTGTCGGCAACGCTGGATTCGATTGGACCGCTGGCGCTGAGCGTCACCGCATGCGCGGTCGCCGATGCCGCGATGGCCGGCGAAGAACCGCCGGCATTGCACGTGCCGCTGCCGCTTACCGGGCTTCGCGTCGGCATTCCGCGCGGGCTTCTTTTCGAAGACACTGAAAGTGAGGTCGCCGCGGCGTTCGAACGCAGCCTTCGCGAGATCGAGCAGATAGGAGCGCACCTGGCGGACATATCGATCGACGACTTGCTCGCAGACTTTCGTTCGGCGACCAAGCGGGGCTCGATCGCTGCGATGGAGGGGGCCGAAGTGCATGCCGACTGGCTGGCGACAGGGGCATCCGCGCCGGTCGACCCGCACGTCAGCGGCCCCCTGTCGCGGGCGGCAATGCTGCCGACTCCGGTCTACATCAGGGCGATGCGCCGTCGTGCGGCACTTGCGGCCGCCATGGACGAACGGCTGTCCTCGGTCGATGTGCTGGCCTTGCCGACCACACCGGTGACGGCGCCGACTATCGTCTCTATGGCTGACGACGCCGGGTTGCGTGACCGAACCGAAGGCCTGCTGCTGCGCAACACGCAGGTCGCCAACCAGTTCGATCTCTGCGCGATCTCGCTGCCGATGCCGGGCACTCCGCTGCCTGCCGGATTGATGCTGGTGGCGCGCAACGGGCATGACCGGCGCCTGCTGCGGATTGCCGCTGAAGTGGAGCGGCTGCTGGCGGTTGATCAGCACTGAACCGGAAATTGCGGATCAGCGCGACGAACAGTGCTTGCGTTCGCTGTCCATGGCGGTGCGTACGATGCTGGTCGCGACCAGCCAGGGCAGATCGTACTCCTTGCCGGTGATCGTCTGGGTGCGGTGCTCGATCGAGCCTCTGACGACGATCTTTCCGGCATAGAGCGCGTCGGAAAGATCCGTTATCGCCTTGTCGGCCCGCGGCAAGCCGCTGGTGTCGATCGACATGCCCTTGATGATCGTTCCGGTGGCAAGATCGAGCACGCTGTTCGACGGGCACGGCGCCTTGAAGCAGCGCAGCCCGTTGTCGCAATAGACATAGCTGCTTTCGGCCGCGAATGACGGAATGGCGCAGAGCGAACAGGCGGCGACAATGAGGGATGTGAGGCGAGGACTGAACATGGGTCTCAACGTCACGAAGAATTGGGGCGAAACCGCGATGTGCTACACGCTCGCCGGGAACCGCTGCCGGTAGTGATCGACCACTTCCGGATTGCGCAGATTGACCGGCAGTTTGCCCGCCAGCACGAGCAGGGCTTCGCCCGCCGCGCCGACGCCCATGCGCATCATCGATTCCTCGGTGATCCCCGCCATGTGCGGCGTGACGATAACATTGTCGAAGCCGAAATAGGGATGGTTCGACGGCAGCGGCTGCGTCGCAAACACGTCGAGCGCGGCGCCGCCGATGCGCCGTTTCTGCAAGGCCTCGATCAGCGCGTCGTCGTCGACGACCGGTCCGCGCGACACGTTGATCAGCAACGCCTGCGGCTTCATGCGGGCGATCCGCTCACGGTTGATCAGGCCGCGCGTTTCCGGCGTCAGCGGGCAGCACAGAACGATGATGTCGCTCTGCTCGACGAGAGCGTCGATCGACAGGAAGCCGACCTTGTCCGGCGCCGGCTGCATGCTACGCGTCGTTGCCACCACTTTCAGGTCGAAGCCGTGCGCGGCGATATGGCCGACCGCCTGGCCGACGGCGCCGAGGCCGACAATGCCGATCGTCTTGCCGGCAAGCTCGCTGTTGGCGTTGGCGTGCTCGCGGCCGGCAAGCCAGCCTTTGGCGCGCAGGTCGCGATCGACGACGCGGAAGTTGCGCAGCAAGGCGAGGGCCACGAACATGACGTGTTCGGCAACCGAGCGGGCATTGACCGCCGGCACATTCGCCACCAGCACGCCGGCGGCCGTCGCTGCTTCCATCGGGATCATGTCGAGCCCGGCGCCATGACGGATTGCCGCCCGCAGCAGCTTTGCGCCGTCGAAAAGCTGTGGGGGCAGCGGCGCGCGCACGATGACGATGTCGGCATTCCTGGCTTCGGCGGCCAGCGTGGCCGGATCGATGGCGGAGGCGACGACGAGCTCTCCGGCGCCGGCCAGCATGGCCGAGGCGCGCGGGTGCAGGGCCTGGGTCGTGAGGATACGAGCCATGTCGGTCAGGCTTTTTCGAGCGCCGGGCTTTGCGGCTCCTCGCCATGGCCCTCGATCAGGCCCTTCCAGTAGCTCTCAGCGCCCTGCAGATGGGCGCTCATCAGCGCCTGTGCGAGATTGCCGTCGCGGCGCAGCAGCGCCTCATAGATCTGGATATGCTCGGCATGCGAGCGCACGTTGCGCTCGGGGTCGTTGAAATAGATCGGCAGGCGCTGCTCGCCCATCATGTAGTAGACGCTGCAGACATTGTGGAAGACGCTGTTCTTGGTGGCGCGCACGATTTCGAGGTGAAATTCGCGGTCTTCCCTGGCAAGCCCTTCGCCGGCGGCGATGCGCTCTTCCGAAGCCTTCAGGATTTCGCGCAGCCGCTCGAAATTCTCCTCGGTGGCACGCGAACAGGCAAGTTCGGCCGCCTTGATCTCGTGGATCTTGCGCAGTTCGACCGTCTCGTAGATCTGGATCGGGTCGAGCGGGAGGCCCGCGCGGGCAAAGAGCGCCATGGCCTCCACACTGGCCTGCTT
>NZ_RZQE01000329.1:0-6651 GCF_004022955.1 Mesorhizobium sp. M7A.F.Ca.US.002.01.1.1
CCCCAACGAGCAATGGGTCTCGACGCCGCATGTATTTCTCTATGTGATCGGCTTCGCGGCTTCGATCCTGCTCTATTTCCAGGCCAGGAAACCGGCGACGCGGCTGCAGCAATCGTTCCGCGAGACGCTGCTGCCGATCATATTCGGCTTCATCGCCGACATGCGCTACCAGCATGGCGTGACGCCGAATTCCTTCGACCGGTTGCCGCGCACGGCGGTTGGTCCGTTCAACCGGCAGGCGTTCGACGACATCGTGGCGGGCCGCTATGAGGGGTTTCCGTTCGAACTGTACGAGGCGCATCTGCGGGAAGGGTCGGGCAAGGGCTCCTCGACCGCCTTCCAGGGCGTCATCGTCGCTTTCGAGACCATCGCGCCGTTTCCCGGCATATTGGTGGCGACGCGGCGGACCAACGCGGTGATCAGCTTCTTTCGCGGCATATTTGCCAGCAAGCTGCAAGAGCTGTCCAGCGGCGATGCTTTGCTCGATGCCGCCTACGAGTTCCGCACCGACAATCTCGGGGCGGCACAGCCATTGGTGAGCGGCCGGCTGGCGCAGGCGCTGAAATGGCTTGGCGAAACCTGGCCGGACGACCCAGCCCGCGTCGCGCTCAACGGCAGCGATGGTTTCCTACTGTTGCCGCAGACGAAGAACTTCTTCGAGCTGCCGGATATTTCGGTGCCGCTCGACTACAGCAGGCATGTCGCGCCGATGATATCGGACATGGGCGCGATGCTGGCGACGGCGGCACTTGTGCGCAAGATCGGCGCGAAGGACGAAGCGGGTTGATCGGGCTGCGCTTTCAGCACTCGAAGCCGTATTTGTCACGCATGTAGTCCGCCTCTTCTTTCGACATTTTGTTGAACATGACGCACACGGTGAAGCTGCCGACCTGACGTCCGCCGCGTGTGTATCCCCAGTCGGAAATATCGTCCCTGGTGAATTCTATGTTCTGGCCGAGGACGACGTTGTGCACTTCCTCCGGCTGGTTTGCCAATATGCCGACAAATCCGGTTTCGGTGCGGCGGAACGGTATGACCCAGAAGTGTTCGGTGACGTTGCCGTCCCGTACCTTGACCTTCAATTTGAACCTCTCTGTGTCGGCGGGAGGCGCCTCGGACAGTGCCAGGAAGTCGTCCAGGCTGGCGAGCGCCTGCGCGGTCGCCGCTGCCATCTCTGGGTCGCCGGGAGTGAAGATAATTGTTTTGTCGTCGCCCGGATCCGTGGCTTGTGCGCCGGCCAATCCTGGAGCAAACGCCAGCATCAGGGACATCGCAGTCCGGACTGCAAGCTTCATGGAAGGCCCCCCTTCATGTCAACGGTCGACACCATCCCGCATTCGACGTCGGTTTGCAACCGTAGCGCGAGTTTGATCAGCGTTGGCGTGGCGGTTTTTGAACTGATCCGCGAAACAAAATGTGTATCGACGATCGGTCAGCGCTCTGTTTCGTGATGCCGCCCGAGATGGATTGCGGCGGCTGCGTGGTGATCGAAAGCCGCCCGTCACAATCGGCCAAGTGACTCTTTTCGCGGACAGAAGTGCGTTCATTGGGGGAGCCGAAGCGGCCTGAAATGATCTAGGTCGCAGATAATGTGTCGGAATTAAGCCTATGATATTGTTTGCGAAAATTCACCCAATGTGATTTGCGGAGGGTGCGCTTTCCGTCCAGTTTCAGGCCGTCCGGTGCTGTCGTTTCCCAAGGCGGCGGTCCGGAAAAGTGAAACAGCACGGAGTGCTTACCAATGAAGAAGACCCTCGCAACCACCGCTGCTCTGCTCGCCTTCCTCGGCACCGCTTATGCCGCGACCGTTCAGGGCACCATTCAGGCCGTCGATCCGACGACCAAGTCGATCACCCTCGACGACGGCAAGATCTACCAGCTGTCGCCCGAAGCGACGATCGGGAAACTGAAGGTCGGCGCCAAGGTGGCGGTGACCGTCGATGACAAGACCGGCATCGTGACGTCGATCAAGAAGGCCTCGTAAGGCGTCAGCGTCGTTCGTCGGCAAGCCTGCTGACGCAATTTCAGGCCCTGTTCCATTCTGGCCGGTCCTCAGGGGACCGGCCATTTCGTGCCCTCCACCCTCGACGCCAGGCAAAACGCCGTCCCGGCGGCGCCGCTATGGTTTTTGCCAAAGAGCCGCGCTATCCCTTGGCCAGCGGGGGATAGTCATGGCCGACGAGCAAAAAGGGTTTCGCCTGTCGCGGCGATTGCTGCTGGGTGCGGCCGTCGTCGGCGGCGCGGTGCTGTGGGGCGGCAACACGGTGGCGCGGCTGGCACGCGGACCTTCGGGGCCGAAGAACGCAGGACGGATAGCCGATATAGACGGCTTCGCGCTGCCTCTGAAGCCGCTGGACAATGCGCCGGCCTTCGATGCGTCACTGCCCTGGTCGGCAAAGGGTGGTGACATCAACGATGCCAGCGGCCTGTCGATGACGCCGGTCTACGGCGTGGTCGAGGTCAGCGGGGACGAGCACATCGCCAAGGCCCTGGCCTTCGCGCGTGCCAATGGGCTGAAAATATCGCTGGCCGCCATCCGCCATTCCATGGGCGGGCATGCCTTCGACGACAACGCGCTGGTGCTCGACCTCAGAAAGTTCAACAGGGTCACCGTCGATGCGGCGGCCAAGACCATGACCTTGCAGCCGGGCGCGCGCTGGCACGACATCCAGAACCTTCTGCATCCGCACTTCGCGGTGAAGGCGATGCAGTCGACCGACATCTTCTCGGTCGGCGGTTCGCTGTCGGTCAATGCGCATGGCATGGACCACCAGGCGGGTTCGGTGGCGGGCTCGATCCGCTCGATGCGGGTGATGCTGGCCGACGGTTCGGTGACGACCTGCTCGCCCATCGAGAACACCGACCTGTTCCGCCACGTCGTCGGCGGTTACGGCCTGTTCGGCGTGGTGCTGGAGGCGACGCTCGATATCGTCGACAACGCCGTCTACCGCACCTCGCGCGAAATCATCAAATCGGACGATTTTCCGGAATTCTTCGCCAAGGTGCTGGAGCCGAACAAGGATATCGGCCTGTTCTACGGCCATCTGTCGACGGCGCCCGGCAATTTCCTCGAGGACATGATCGTCTACCGTTACGACAAGGTGGCCGAGCGGCCGCCGGCCGATCAGCCCGAGATCGGCGAACCGGGATCGGTCGGGTTGAAGCGGGTGATCATCAACCTGGCGAAATGGGGCAGCCTGTTCCAGGAATTGAAGTGGTTCACCGAAAAGACACTGGAGCCGAAATTCGAAAGCTGCACGGTGGCGCGCACCTCGGCCATGGCCGAGGGCGAGGCCTGTCTCGTCACCCGCAACAACCCGATGCACGATTCGGTGCCCTATCTGTTCAACGATCAGATGGAAGAGACCGACATCCTGCACGAATATTTTATTCCGCGTGCCGCCTATGTCGAATTCATCGCGGAAGCGCGCGAGATCCTGCGCAACCAGACGCTGCCGGTGCTCAATGCTTCGGTGCGCATCGTCCACAGGGAGGATGTGGCGCTGACCTACGCGCCGGAGCCGGCCTATTCGCTGGTGCTCTACGTCAACCAGCCGACCGATGCCGACGGCAATGCCAGGATGCGGGCGCTGACGCGGGCGCTGATCGACGTGACGATCAAGCATGGCGGGCGCTTCTTCCTGCCTTACCAGCTGCATTATACGGCCAGGGAATTGCTGGCCTCCTATCCCGAACTGCCGGCCTTCCTGGCGGCGAAGCGGCAGTATGACCCAACGGAACTGTTTTCCTCGACCTTCTACCGTGCCATCAAGGCGCTGAGCGGGGTGTCGTAAGAAGCAGGAGAACAGCCATGCGGATGGTATCGGCGGCGGCACTCACCCTCATCGCGCTGTGCGCCGGACCGGCCGGAGGCGAGGATCTCAAGGCCTTCAAGCTGACCATCGACGGCGTGACGGTCGATATCGATCCCGGCGAGAGCGCCGATGTGACGCTGCCCGGCGGCAAGCAGAGCAAGGTGACGCTCGCGCGCAACGACTTCGCTACCTTTTCCGGCAGCGATTTTTCCTTCGTCCACCCCAGCGGCATTTCGGTGACCAAGACCGATCTCGGCGATGACATCACGCAGTATCTGATGGCCTCGGCGCTGGGCACGATTGTCGTCGTGCAGGAGTATGGCGCCATGAATCCGGTGTCGCTCAACCAATTGATGCTGCAGGAGATGACCAGGGAATCGGTGCAGGCCGGCGCCAAGCTGACGCAGGGGCCGACCACGCGCAAACTCGCCGACGGCAAGGAATTGACCGGGATCCGGGCCGAGGTGAAGACACGCACCGACACCGCCGATTTCGAGATCGTCGGCTTCGGCCTGGCCGATCGGGGGCTGCTGTTCATCACCCGCATTGCCGGCGAGGATGCAGCGACCGAAAAGCCGCTTGTCGACAAGTTCTGGCAGAGCCTGAAAGTCAGGTTCAGGCCGGACTAGGATCGTGTCTCAGTTTGGATTTCGGCTGGGGTTTTGCGTAACGGCGGCTCAAGTTATTCTGAAGACCCTGGGTTGGAGATCCTGCAGCATGGCGAAGCTCATTTTCAGAATGAACCAGTCACTCGACGGCTATGTCGACCACCAGAAAATGCCGTCGGGCCCGACGATCTTTCGTCACTGGATAGAGCAAGTGCGCAATCTGAGCGGCAGTGTGTACGGTCGCGGCATGTACGAGGTCATGCGCTATTGGGACGAAGACCATGCTGAGTGGAGCGCGGAGGCGCATGAATTTGCGGCGGCGTGGCGGAGCCAACCGAAGTGGGTTGTGTCGCGCTCTCTGAAGTCGGCCGGCCCTAACGCAACACTTGTCGCGGATGACGTCGAGGCGGTGATACGCGGGCTTAAGGCTGAGCTCGTCGGGGAGATTTCAGTTTCTGGACCAGGCCTGGCGCGAAGCCTGACCGACCTTGGTCTTGTCGATGCGTACCAACTCTACCTCCATCCGTTCGTGCTTGGTCATGGCAAGCCATTCTTCGCCGGCCCCCGGCCGCCGCTTCGCTTTGTGGCCAGCGATTTGATTGGCGACGACGTGATCAGGTTGACCTATGTGCCTGCCTGATCACGCGGTCGTCGAACCGAGACGCCAGCGGGCCTACAGCCCCTTCGGCATCAGGCCAGCCAGCCAGTTCACAGAGCGCTTCGCGGCGTCGGCGGTTGCCAAGGCGGCGCGGCCGAGATCGGTCTTGACCACGGCGTAGCCGCTCTTGGTGCGATAGAGCACACCGGTTCCGCCATCGACCACCTGTTCATAGGCAACGGGCCGGGCGGCGTCGGCTTCCATGGCGGTCGTCGGCGAACCGACCGAGACGCTCGGCCGGTGGCTGAGTTCCGGCGGCAGCGGGCTTTCGGTTCTGACGACGCGGCTGGCGGGCTTCAGTTCCGGGCGGGATGCGGTCGCGGCCAGTTGCGAGGAGGACGACGAACCCTTCGTGCGGCAAATGCCGGAGACGAGCGGATAGTTGAAATTGCGCTCGTGCAGCATCTGGCTCTTCATCGCGGCTTCGCACTCGGCGACGGTCGACCATTTGGCCGGCGTCTCGCCGATATATTCGCAAAGCTTGGCGTCGCAGTCGCAGCCGACAATGGTCATGGCGACAAGGGCGGTCTTGATCACGGTCTTGTCCCTTCGAGATGCCCCCCGGCAGCCCTTCCATTTCTTCCCATTCCTTCGCGCGCGAACAAGGCGGGATTTGGCCGCGATTGTGGAATGGGCGTGGCGGAGGCCAGGAAATGCCTAATCTTGGCCGGGCGTGACCGAAAGGCCTCAGTAATCGTAGACGTGTTCGAGCCTGGCGCCGGACTTGATCAGCGCCGGCAGCACGAGATGCAGCTTACGCACGGCGACGACCATGCCGGTGCGGCGCGTGGATTGATCGGCCGGCAGCGGATAGCTGAACAGGATGCGCATGCCTTCGGGAACGGCGATCGTATCGGTGGAGAGCACCGTGACCATGATCTCGTCATTGCCGCCGAACTCGACGAAGGACACGCCCTTGTCGATCAGCCGCGGGATCATTTCGGTGAAGACCTGATAGCGCCTGGTGACGAAGATCGTGCCGTCAGCGCCCATGTCGCGTTCGAGCAAGGTGTCGGGCTCGTTGCGCGTGGCTTCGCCGACGGGTCCCTTGGCCCAGACATGGATGTCGAGCAAGGCGGGGTCCATTGTGGCGGCGAGGGCCTTTTTGATCAGGTCGGCATAGCCCTGCTTGATGGTGTCGGCGAGGCCGAACGCCAGCTTGCGTTCGCTGGTGCGGATCGAGCTGTCGCCCGGCGCCGACTGCACGGCAAACAGGCCGGCGCGCTTGTCGGCATAGGGGAACTGATACCACGGCACCTGGTCGAGAAACGCGGCATAGTCCGCCGCCACCTTGGCCTGATAAATGTCGGCGGCGGTGCGCTTGGCCGTCGTCGCCTCGGTGATGCGGCCGACCGTGTTCTCATAGGCCCACTGCAGGATATGCTCGATCGAGTGGCTGGTGCCGATGATGACCAGCATCTGGTGGTTGGCGTAGTTGAACTTGTAGGGAGCGCTGGCGCGGATGACCATGGCGTAGTCCTGCCAGAAGCGGCCGATATAGGACCAGTAGGGGAAGCCGCTCGGTTGCTCCTTGTCGACGAAGCCGGCATATTCGCGCGCGGCGTAGACG
>NZ_RZQE01000032.1:0-26013 GCF_004022955.1 Mesorhizobium sp. M7A.F.Ca.US.002.01.1.1
GTTGGGCTTTCAGAACTATCCGGAGTTCCAGTCGAGCCTGCAGGACGAACTGGCGGCGCAACTGCAATCGCCGGCGACAAGGACGCTCAATCCGCCCTCGCCCGGCGGCGGGACCGTGTCGCCGATGCTGGAAGCGACGCTCGACAATATGCGCGAGACATTCAGGCACCTGTCCGACAAGCAGCTTGCCGACATCGCCGCCCGGCTAGCGGACCGGCGCGGCAAGACCTTCCTGATCGGCGGCCGCTTCACCGATCCGCTGGCGCGCTACATGGCCGCCCACCTCGCCATCATCCAGCCGGATGTCTTTCACCTCGCCGGGCAGGAAAGCATGTGGCGTGACCGGCTGATCGACATGGGCAAGCGCGACGTGCTGGTCATCTTCGACATCAGGCGCTACCAGGACAGCCTCCTCCGCTTCGCCGAGAAGGCGCATCAGCGTGGCGTGCAGATCGTGCTGTTCACCGACCAGTGGCTGTCGCCGATCGCCCGCCTTGCTCGCCATGTCATCGCCGGACGAACCGCGGTGCCGTCGGCATGGGATTCATCGGCGGCCCTTTTCGTCGTCGCCGAAACGCTGATCGGCGCCGTCACCAGGCAACTGGAAGCAGAAGGCGCCAAACGCATTCGCGAGATGGAAAGTCTGCGTTAGTGCATATGCGATGATCCGAAGCGTTACGCATATTTTCTCAAACGTTACATATATTTAATATGCGCAGCCCCCGGAGAATTGTCATAAAGACGCGATATCGAGACGGCTTCTTTGCCTTACAATAGCCTCGCTGCGTCTGCTTCATTTCGGGAAACCGGTAGACGGAAGGATTGTTTCACCAACCGGAGTGCTGATGGCCGCCTGGAAACAGATACTTTTTGCATTCGTGATGCTGGTGGTGGCGGCAGCCGCCTGGCTGCGCTTTTATCCCGGCGCACCGGACGTGCTGGCACGTTGGGGCATCGACTGGGCTTACGCGGCAACGCCCCCGGCTGAAACCGGTGCCGCCAACGCGAGGCAGGCAAACGGCCGCAACGGCAACCAGCGGGTGAACGTGGTCGCCTTGGCGGCCACTTCGGCTGTTATCAACGACCGCCTGCAGGCGATCGGCACCGGCCGTGCCAACGCCTCGGTGACCGTCAATCCTTACAGCTCCGGCCGCCTCGCCGAACTGCTGGTCGAATCCGGCAGCCATGTCGAAAAGGGACAGATCCTCGCCACCCTCGATTCCGAGACCGAAGTGATCTCTCAGGACCGTGCCAAGCTCGCCTTGCAGGATGCTCAGTCCAAGCTCGACCGCGTCAAGTCGCTGCGTGCCTCCAATGCCGCGACCCCGGTAGCCGTGGCTGACGCCGAGGTGGTGCTGGCGGGCGCCAAGCTGGCGCTTCAGGACGCGGAACTTGCACTGCAGCGCCGGTCGATCCTGGCGCCGATCGCCGGCACCGTCGGCATCCTGCCGATCTCGGCCGGCAATTACGTCACCAACCAGTCGGCCATCGCCACGCTCGACGACCGGTCCTCGATCCTGGTCGATTTCCTGGTACCCGAGCGCTTCGCCGCCGCCGTCAAGGTCGGTGCGCAATTGACGGCGACGCCGATCGCCAATCCCAGCAACGCCTATAGCGGCACCGTTTCGGCCATCGACAACCACATCGATGAAAAGAGCCGCACCCTGCTGGTCAAGGCCAAGATCGCCAACCCGGCCGATTCGCTGCGCGCCGGCATGTCGTTCGGCATCACCATGAAATTTCCGGGGCAAACCTATCCGGCCGTCAGCCCGCTGGCGATCCTGTGGGGGTCGGACGGCGCCTATGTCTGGCAGATCGAGGATGGCAAGGCCAGGCGGGTCCCGGTGCGCATCATCCAGCGCAACACCGAGACCGTGCTGATCGACGCCGAGATCGACAATGGCGACATGGTGGTCACAGAAGGCACCCAGAGCGTCAGCGAGGGCGGCGCGGTTCGCCTTGCCGGCGAAGAGCAGCGCGCCGCGGACGCCGCCGCAGGCTCATGACCGGAACCATCAACACCGCCAGCGAGACCGGCTTCACCGCCCTGTTCATCCGCAGGCCGGTCATGGCCTTCGTGCTCAACACGCTGATCGCGGTCGCCGGCCTGGCCGCTTTCTACGGCGTCGAGATCCGCGAACTGCCTGATGTCGACCGCGCGGTCGTCACTGTTTCCACCACCTTCGAGGGCGCGGCGGCCGAGACCGTCGACCGCGAACTGACCGACACGATCGAGGGCGCCGTCGCCCGCGTCTCAGGCGTCAAGTCGATCTCGTCGTCTTCCTCGTTCGGCTCGAGCCGCGTCACCATCGAGTTCAACGACGGCGTCGATCTGAATGTCGCCGCCTCGGACGTGCGTGATGCTGTCGGCCGCGTCGCCAATCAGATGCCCGACACCGCCGATCCGCCGCGCATCGTCAAGGCCGACGCCAATTCCGACGCGGTGATGCGACTGGCGGTGACCTCGGACAACATGTCGATCCAGGACATGACCGTGGTGGTCCAGGACCAGATCGAGGACGAGCTTGCCGCCGTGCCCGGCGTTGCAGACGTCCAGGTCTATGGCGACCGCGACAAGATCTTTCGCATCGATGTCGACCAGAACAAGCTGGCCAGCCTCGGCTTCACGGTTGCCGATCTCAGGGCCGCCCTTGCCTCGGTCGCTTTCGATTCCCCTGCCGGTTCGATCACCACGACCAACCAGGACCTGATCGTCCGCACGACTGCCGACGTGACCACGCCGGAAGAGTTCGAAAACATCATTGTCGGCGGCACGACGCGCATCCGCGACGTCGCCACCGTCACGCTCGGTCCCGACGTCGGCCAGACCACGCTGCGCTCGGACGGCAAGACCGGCATCGGCATCGGCATCATCCGCCAGGCGGAATCGAACACGCTGGACATCTCGACCGGTGTCCAGGCCGCCGTCGCCAAGCTGCAGGAAAACCTGCCCAAGGGCATGTCGATCAAGATCACCAGCGACGACGCCGTCTTCGTCAAGGGCGCGGTGCACGAGGTCGAGATCGCACTCGGCCTGTCCGTGACTATGGTGCTGATCGTCATCTATGTGTTTCTCCTCGACTGGCGCGCGACGCTGATCCCCGGCCTGTCGATGCCCGTCGCCATGATCGGCACCATCGCTGCCATCTATCTGGCCGGCTTCTCGGTCAACATCCTGACCCTGCTCGCTCTGGTGCTGGCGACGGGACTGGTCGTCGACGACGCCATCGTCGTGCTCGAAAACATCGTGCGACGACGCAATGAAGGCATGGGGCCCCGCGCCGCCGCCGTGCTTGGCGCGCAGGAAGTGTTTTTCGCCGTCATTGCCACCACCTTGACGCTGGTCGCCGTCTTCGTGCCGATTTCGTTCCTGCCCGGCCAGACCGGCGGCCTGTTCCGCGAATTCGGCTTCGTGCTTGCCATGTCGGTGCTATTGTCCTGCGTTGTGGCGCTGACGCTGTGCCCGATGCTCGCCTCGCGCATGCTGACCAGCGCATCGCTCCACCACGAAGGGGGCCATGGCATCGGCGCCCGCATCGGCGGCGCGCTCAGTACGGCCTACAAGCGCGGCCTACACGCCTGCCTCGACGCGCCATGGATCGTGCTTCTGGTCGCGGTGCTGTTTGCCGGCACCGCCTTCACGCTGTTCGGCACCATCCGCCAGGAGCTGACGCCGACCGAGGACCGCGCCGCCGTGCTTCTGCGCATCAGCGCCCCGCAAGGCGTCAGCCTCGACTATACGACGCAGCAGATGCAGAAGATCGAGAGACTGATCCAGCCGATGCGCGATTCCGGCGAGATCCGCTCGACCTTCGAGAATGCCGGCCAGAACGGCTCCTACAATTCCGGCTTCATGGTGATGACGTTGGCGCCGTGGAACGAGCGCAGCCGCAGCCAGCAGGAGATCATGGCCGAGATCAGCCAGTTGACCAGGCAGGTTCCGAGCGTGCGCATCTTCCCGGTACAGCCCAACAGCCTCGGCATCCGTGGCGCCGGCAACGGCCTGCAGTTCGCGCTGGTCGGCAACGACCGCAAGGCGCTCGGCGACGCAGCCGTGAAGATCATCGCCGAGATGCAGAAGGACGCGCGCTTCCAGACACCGCGCCTGTCGATCGACCCGACGCAACCGCAGCTCGCCGTGGCCATCGACCGCGAGCGCGCCTCCGACCTCGGCATCGACATATCGGGACTGGCCAACACCTTGCAGGCCATGCTCGACGGCAACGATGTCGTCGACGTCTACATCGCCGACCGCAGCTACGGCGTGAAGCTGGTCTCGACCACCAATCCGATCAACGATCCGACGGATCTGGAAAACATCTTCCTGAAAACATCAGACGGACGTTTCGTGCCGATGTCGACCATCGCCACGCTGACCGAACGTGCCGTACCGCCATCACTGTCGCGCGAACAGCAGCAGCCCTCGGTGGCCATCACCTCCAACCTCAGTGGCGACTTCGCACTTGGCGACGCGCTCACCCGCGCCGAGGAGATCGCCACGCCGCTGCTGCCGCCAGGCAGCCGCATCTTGCCGCTGGCCGAGGCGGCGACGCTGGGCGAAACCAACAGCGCCATGATCACCATTTTCGGCTTCGCGCTGGTCATCATCCTCCTGGTGCTGGCCGCCCAGTTCGAAAGTTTCGTCAGTGCCGTCATCATCATGGCGACGGTGCCGCTCGGACTGGCCTGCGCGATTTTCGCGCTTCTGCTCTCGGGCACCAGTCTCAATGCCTACAGCCAGATCGGCCTGGTGCTTTTGGTTGGCGTCATGGCCAAGAACGGCATCCTGATCGTCGAATTCGCCAACCAGCTGCGCGATCGCGGGCTTGGCGTGCGCGAAGCGATCGAGCAGGCCTCGATCATCCGCGTGCGGCCGGTGATGATGACGATGATCTGCACCGTGCTCGGCGGCTTGCCGCTGGTGCTGGCGAGCGGCGCCGGTGCCGAGGCGCGCGTCGCGCTCGGCTGGGTCATCGTCGGCGGCCTGGGGCTGGCCACCGTCTCGACACTGTTCCTGACGCCGGTCGCCTATCTCCTGCTTGGCCGCTTCGTCACGCCGAAGACCCATGAGGAAGCGCGACTGAAGCGCGAGTTGGAGGAAGCCGCCTACACCAATGTGGAACCGGCGGAGTAAAGAAATCCAGGGAAAAGTGTGTAGCGGTTTTCCGTCCGGAATTTCGTAAGAAAAATAGTTCCGCCTATCTCAAGAACCGGCCTTCGATCGACCAGCGCGCGGCGAGGAAATTCAGCACCGCCGCCACCACGACACCGGCGATCTTTGCCGGCCACACTCCGGCGATGCCGGCAAACAGCGCGATGGAGAGGCTGGAGACGCCGAGCGAAATTAGCCCTCCAAGCGAGGCGAAGCGAAGGAATGCGTCACGCAGCCGGATGGCTCGATTGCGCTCGAACGACCAGAAGCCGTTCGCCGCGAAGGAAAAGGTGACGGCGATGAACCAGGCAGCAACGTTGGCCGGCAGCGGCGAAGCACCGAGCTTGAGCAGCAGGAAGAAGCTGGCAAGGTCGATGGCTGTGTTGGCCAGTCCGACAATGGCAAAGCGGACGATCTTGTTGCCGGTCGAACGCGGGGGCCGCTCGGCGTCGTTCATCCCCTGCCATCCATGATTGCGACATTGGCGCGGGCCAGGCTGGCTCCGAACGCGTCCGATGCCAGGGCCGCGAATTCGACCTCGCGCACACCTTGCATCGTGTCGCGCGCGCGCAGCGTCTCGTCGACATGGCCGGGATGGCACATGAACAGCCCTTGTTCCGGCAACCCTTCGACGGCGGCCTGCAGAACCGCAGTGAACTTTTCGGGCTGCCGCCAGTCATAGATGCCGGCGAGCGGCTGGAAAACGATGAAGCCGGCGCGCTGCATCGAACGGTTGAACCCGGCAGCGAGCGCGGCAATCGCGGCGACCTTCGACCCTGCGGCCAGCGCCGGGCCGCCGCGTAGGGCCGGCCTGTCGGCGCCTTCTGGAAACCGCGCGCGCAGCCATGTGCGCACGACGGGAAGGAAATGCACATGCTGATGCCCGTCGACGAAATCGGGGCGGCGGCCAAGCGCCTCGACGAAGCGGCTGTACTGGGCGTCAAGCTCGGCATGAACATGGCGCTCGCCGATGCGGCCGCGCAGAACAGGCAAGGCCAGTGCGCGGAGCGGTGGCAGCCGGCCTTCCGGCGCCAGGCTCGACCGGCCGGTAATGGCCAACTGGTCGGTCAAGGTGAGATGCAGCCCGACCGCGGCCCGGCCGCACAGCGGTTTTATGCGCGCTGCCTCCGCTTCCCATTCCGGAAACCCGGTCATGCAGCTGGTGCCGGTCAGCCTCCCGCGATCGAGCAGGTCGAGAATCGCGGCGGAAACGCCGGGCGCCAGGCCGTAATCGTCGGCGATCAGGCGGATGCGCCGCGTCATCTGTTCGAAGTGCCCGGCTCCGGCCGATCGGCGGGGGCCACGCTGCGCACGACGTCGCGCACGAGATAGACCGGGCGATCCTTGCTCTCGCTGAGCGTGACCCAGACGTATTCACCGATCAGGCCAAGCAAGGTCAGGTTGAGGCCGCCGAGCAGGACGACGGCAACCAGCAGGCTGGGGTAGCCCGGAACGGCAATGCCGTAGAAGATCACCTCGAAGAGCACCTTGGCGCCATAGAGCGCACCGGCCAACGCCGCGAGCAGCCCGCTGAGGCTGATGAGACGCAAGGGAATGACGGAAAAGGAAGTAAAACCTTCGAGCGAGAAGGCGATCAGGTTGAGCCGGCTCCATTTCGACGTGCCGCTGGCGCGGCCTTCCGGCGAATAGGGCAACGCCTTCTGGCGAAAGCCGGCCCAGGCAAACAGGCCCTTGTTGAAGCGCCGCTTGTCGCGCAGGCTGGTCAGCGCGCGCGCCACGGCGCCGCGCATGACGCGAAAGTCGCCGGCATTTTCGGGAATATCGAAACGCTGGCTCGAGTTGATCAGGCTGTAGAAAAGCCGTGCAAGCTGGCTGCGCCGCCAGCTCGCCTCGCGGCGGTCGTTCTGCGCATAGACGACGTCGATGTCCGGATGGTCCACCAGCTCGGCGATCAGCTTCAGGCTGATGTCCAGGGAATGCTGGAGGTCGGCGTCCATGATCAGCACCATGTCGCCGCGCGACTGGTCGAGGCCGGCGAGCACCGCGACTTCCTTGCCGAAATTGCGGCTGAGGCGCACGATCTCCCACGACCCCGTCAGCGCTTGCGAAAACCGCACGGCGCCATCGTCACGACTGCCGTCATCGACGAGGATCTTGTGTACGGTCATGCCGAAGCGTTGTGCCACGGCCACTTCGAGCTCGCCCAGGAGGCACGCGAAGGCCGATGCCGATGCCGCCTCGTTGAAGAACGGTGCGACAATATCGAGGCTCGGCCGCAACTCAACCATTCGCGACTCCCGCATTCACCACCTTTTCCCGTGCCTTGGCCCAGAACCACCAGATCAGCGAACCGGCGATGAAAGTGACGGCGACCGGCCGGAACCAGGGGAAGAGGAAATCGTGCACATGGCGCTCGACGCCGCTCAACCCGGTCACGAACAGCGTCGTCGACAGCACCGAGGCAAGGACGCCGCCCCGTTCTTCACGCCACAACAGGGCGATGGCAAGACCGGCTGGTACCGCGATCATGGCAAAGGTGTTTGGCTCGACGCGCGGGTTGAAGACGCACATGTAGAAAGTGGCTGTCAGGAAGATCGCCAGCGCCGCCTTTCCCTGTTCGAGCCTGCGGTCGAACCAGATGACGGCAGAAAGCGTAAACAGGGCCATGACCATGCGCACGATCGTTGCGCCGAATTCCGGTATTGGCAGTCCTATCGTGGTGAACGGTGCCGTGAAATCGGTGGGCACGAAATGGCTGGTGTTGTCGACGGCCATGGAGGTCAGCATCTGGATGAAGACACGATACTGATCGTTGAGATAGCCGGCGGGAGCAAAAGCGTAAGGCAGTGCCAGCACGAACAGCAGCGCCAGCACCAGCACCGGTATCAACCGGAGCCGAAGGGCTCCTACCAACAACAGCATTATGATCGCGGTCGGCTTGGCGATGATGGCAAGCGAAGCCCAGAAGAACGTCTCCGCCCGCCGCCCTTCCAGCGCCGACAGGGTGAGAAGCCAGCAAGCGCCGGTCAAAAGGATCGTTGCCTGGCCGTTGCGGATCGCCCCCACCGCCATCGGCAAAGCGAGGAAAAGACCGAAAGAAAGCAGCCATGCCAGTTCGCCGCCGCCGAGCTTGCGCACCTGCCGCATCGCGGCGTAGGTCAGCACCGCAAAGCCAATGGAATGCCAAACCAAGCCGCCCAGATGCGGACCAAGCTTGACTATTGGAGTGTAGAGCGCGGCAAAGGCCGGCGCGTAGAGATACCCCATCTCGGACTGGGTGTCGTAGAGCGGCAGACCGGCCTGAAGCGCCACGCTGCCGTCGATATAGGCCTGCCATACCGTCCGCGTGTGCGGTGACCACAGGACCAGGGCAAGAACGACCAGGAACGCTCCGATCCACAGGCCAAACCCCAAACGGTCGAAAACCGGCTTGGAAATCGTCATCAAGGCGCTCCACACAATCCCGGAACTGGATCAGTCCAGCCTGTCCCGGCATTCGATGGCGGCGGCATATCACGGACGAAGTGGCGTGGCATAGGGGGATTAACAGGCGCGGAACCACCGCTACAAACCGATAGCGGCGTCATTGTCGATCCCACGCCCGTCGGGGCTGCCGTCCTTTTTCGGCAATCCCGGAGTCGTCAGAACTTCACGGCAAGATCGACCTTGGCGCCCTGGTCGACCGTGCCGCCGCCGAATTGGCCGGTGTAGGACAGGCCAAGCGTCGCGTTGGCCGACATGTTGAAGTCGAGCCCAGCTTCGATGACGGCGCTGTCCCTGGCGATCGGCATGCCGGCGATGGTGAATTGATCGCCGCCGGCGAAGGCGAAGGTCGAGGTCGGCGTGACATCGTCGAAAGCATGACGCCAGCCGAGCATGCCGCGTGCGGTGACGTTCATGCCGCCGAACGCGAAGTCCGAGGAACCGCGCAGGCCGAGCGTGGTGAAGGTGGCGTCGGTGGACGTACCGATACTGGTCAGGGCCGTAGCACCGCCGGTTTCGGTGAAGCCGTCGGTGTGGACGCTGACATAGGCGAGATTGGCGAAGGGTTCGAACTTGAATTGTCCGGCATCGGCCTTGTAGGCAAGTTCGCCGAAGATCTGCGCGGTGCCGGCATCATAGTCGGCAGACAATCCATCCGTGAAGCCGTTGAAGGCGACGGAGCGTTTGGTCGAAAGGCTGCTCCAGCTATAGGCAGCACCGGTACGGAAGGCGATGGCGCCCCAGTTGGTGCCACCATAGAGGCCAAGGTGATAGCTGTCGGCCTTGCCCGAGGAGTTTCGGTCGTCGGCATCGAAGCTCGAATGGCTGTAGCCACCGAGCAGGCCGACGCGCCAGTTGCCAACCGATGTATCGGCACCCGCCAGCAGGCCGCCGGTCGAACGATCGAAGGCGGCGGCGTTGCCATCGGAGTCGGTATTGCCCCAGGACCCAAAAGCCTGGCCCCAGACGGCAAAGCGGTCGGTGTCGGCGGCAACCATTTCGGGGCCGCCTTCGCCATAGGCCATGACGGGCAATGGGGCCGCGCCAACATCGCGGAAGGCAGAACGGATGCGGCTGGTCGCGGCGTCGCGGACGAAGCGGCTGTCCTCGACCAGCATGCCCTTGGCCGAGGCATGGATTTCGCCCGAGAGCTGATCGAAGGCTGCCTGGGCTTCAGCGTCGGTGGCGAGATTGGCAACGGCATTGAACACAGCCCCACCCGTCAGGCTGTCCAGCCCTTCGCCGGTGGCGATCTGGTTGGGCGTCAGCCCGGCATCGGCGAAAGCATGAACCTTGGTCACGTCGAGATAGGCGTTGTTGCTGTCATAGTCGTCCGTCACCGTCAGGAACGCGGTACTGGTGACGCCAGTCATCGCGGCGAACTGGCCGTTCAGTCCGCTATCGGCGGTCAGCAGGGTATAGCGGCCGACGGAAAAACCTTGCGCCGTCACCGCCAGGGTCGAGCCGGTGATGGTCGCGGCACCGGTGGTGTGAAGGAGATCCGACTGAAGCGCGGCGTTGACGTCGATGGCGTAGGTCGAGCCGGCCGCCAGCGTCACGGTGCCGGCAAGCTCCGTGCGGTCGCCGGCGCCGCCATCCTGCATGGTCAGCCGGCCGGAGCTGGTCAGCTGCTCAAGCCCGTCGAAGGTCGTGGCTTCGATCATCCCGCCATTGCTGGCTGTGGTCAGCATTGCGCCGGCACCGTTGATGACGCTGTCATTGCCGGCGCCGAACAGGCTGGTCCCGCCGGTTGTCCAAATGGCGTTGTTGGTCACCATATCGTCCAGACCACGAAGGTCGACCGGCCGGTCAGCGTGCCGTCATTGGTGAGGGCCGTTGAGCCACCGACGGTCAAGACGGCCAGGGCCGTGGCCGTCTGCGCGCTGTTGCGCGTGGCGCCGGAAAGGCTGATGCTGATCGCCTGTGCGACGCTCGACTGCGCAATGATCGCGGCGTTGGCGCCTTCGACCGTGCCTGTCGCCGTGATGCTGGTGGTGGCCCCGCCGCTGTTCTCCGTATAGATGCCGTAAATGCTGCCGCTGACCGCCGCGGCGTCAACCTTCAGGCCTCCCGTCGTCAAGGAGCCGTTGATGGCGTAGATGCCGAAATTGGTTGTGCCGGTCACTGTGCCCGTCGCCTTGACCCGGGTGGCGCCGGTTCCATAGTTGATGACATCGATGCCCATGACGTCGCCGCTGACCGACATGGCGTCGACCGTCAGGTCTTTCGCGGTGCTGTCGTTGTGCGCGTTGATGCCGTCGCCGTCTGTCCCGATCACTGAACCGGTCGCCGTGATGCTGGTGGCGCCGGTGCCGTAGTTCCTTGCATAGATGCCGGTGCCGCCACCGCTGACCGCCGTTGCATTCACCGTCAAGCCCGTCGCCGTGCTGCTGTTGACCGCATTGATGCCGAAATCGTCTGTCCCGGTCACGGCGCCCGCCGCCGTAATGCTGGTGGCGCCGGTTCCGGTGTTCAGGGCATAGATGCCGGTCTTGCCGCCGCTTACCGCGATGACGTCGACGGTCAGATCCGTGGCGTTCGTGTTTGCCACGCCGGCAAACGTGCCGTCCGGATTGAACGTGAGAGCAGCGTTGACGGCAATGATGCCGACGCGATCGGTTCCGGTCACGGCACCCTTGGCGGTAACACTGGTTGCGCCGGCGCCCCTGTTCTCCGCATGGATGCCGTATTTGCCACCGCTGACCGCCATCGCGTCGACCGTCAGGCCGGCCGTCGTCGTATCGTCGTTGAACGCGTAGATGCCGGTATCGTTTGTCCCGGTCACCGCGGCCTTCGCCGTTATGCTGGTGCTGCCGGTGCCCTTGTTGTCGGCATAAATGCCATAGACGACGCCACTGACCGCAACGGCGTCGATCGTCAGGTCTGTTCCACCGCTGAAGGCATAGATACCGTAAAGACCTGCCGCGGTCACCGCGCCCTTGGTTGTGATGCTTGTGGCGCCGGTGCCATAGTTCTCGACAAAGATGCCGGTGTTGCCGCTGTCGACCTTGCCGTTGGCCGTCACCGTCAGGTCTTTGCCAGCACTTGCAGGCGGGCCAGAAACAAAGGTTACCGTGCCGTTCAAGATCGTGTTGACGACATCGAACTGTCGCCCACCATTGATCGCATAGATGCCGTAGAGCGTTCCGCCAATGACATCGCCATTGGCCGCTATGCTGAGATCGGCCGTCGTACCCTGATTGACGGCATAGATGGCGCTCTTTTTGCCGCTCACCATTCCGGTGGTGACGGTGGCGACCGAGCCCTGCGAATAGGCGAAGAGACCATAGCTGTTGGCACCTGTCGCCGTGACGTCGCCCGTAGCCTTGACGGTGGTCGCGCCGTCGCCGGTGTTGATGGCGGCAAGGCCGATCAAAGCGCCGGTCACGGCGCCGCTGGTGTCGATGGCGACCGCGCCGCCCGGGTTTGGTCCGTAATACGGGTCCGCGGCCTGCGGAACCAGGGACACGACGCCAAGGCCGATGCCGGTCGTCGAGGTCAGTGGCGAGGCATTGGCATCGGTGTAGCTGACCGCGCCGCTGCCCAATATGCCGAGAGCGTAGGGATCGCTGGTGGTGACGCTGAACCCGGGATCGGTGGTGACGGAAGGGTTGGCCGGAGCAAGAGCAAGGGCGATGAAATCGCCGAGATCCAACGGCAAGCCGACCGTGGTGGGGACGAGCTGGCCGGTCGTGTTGGCGCCGGAGCAGACATAGTTGGGTGATACTACAGGCACGCAGGCGGCCTCGGCGCTCTGGCCAAAGCCGAGCAGTGTTGCCCCGGCTATCGCCGTGCTGACCAGCAAGCGGTTGCGATATCGGTGATTTCGATTGCTGAGATTCATGTCCCGCCCTTGCGCAAATCCCGACTGGTCGCCTTCAACAGGAGGCCGAAGCGAATATCGGTGTTTCCTGCCAAGGGCTGATCGAATGCGGCCGCCTTTCACAGCCGTCAGATGACCGGGGTACACGCTTTCTTGGGATGAATGTTACCGGATTGCCACAGGTGGTTTGCCGACAGCAGGCGACTTTCAGAGCCCGCGAGACCGACCGGGGAAGAGCAAACCGCTCCGGCGGCAGCGCAACTTGCGCGAGAGCTTCCGTATGTTAGTCTTGTTTACGAAACTGTGGGCATCTGAAAGATCGCAACACCCAATGGCGGACGTCAGCGTAGAAGCGGTAGCCGTCGTGGTCGGCCAAATTTACGAAGCAGCCTACGATCAGCACCGCTGGTTCGATGCCATAGCCGGCCTGCGTGACCTGTTTGGCGGCTCTCGCTCCTGCATCGTGCGCTTCGGCCCGGAGGCGCTTGGCGCGATTGCATCCAACCCGGATCCGGAACTCAGTTCGCCAATGGGCATCGAAGCCTTCCTCGGCGATCCGGTGGCTCGCACATTGGCTTCCATCCCGCTCGGTGCGGTGGGTCATTGGCCAGCGTCGGACGAGGAGACAGCGTTCCGCAGCCGCGACCTCTGGCAAGACTGGCTGAGGCCGCGCGACATGCATCACGGGCTGGTCTGTAACTTGCTGTCCGCCAACGACGCACACTGGATACTCGACATCCATCGCGGCTCCAGACAGGAAGCATTCGGCCCCAGCGACGTCGAGCTGTTGCGGAAAATCGTGCCGCATGTGCTGCGCGCGGGGCAGATCGGCAGGCGCCTGGGGAACGTCTCGGCGCTGGCATCGGCCTTTTCGCACCTGCCCTTCGGGGTGTTCCTGGTCAACGCCAACCGGCATATAGCGCAAATGAATGAGGCTGCCGAAGCGATGCTATCGCGGCCCGACAGTCCGCTGGCGCTGAAGGACGGCGCCATCGTTGTTTCCGGTTCCACGGACGCGCGAGAGCTTCAGCGGCTGGTCGCGGATGCCTGTGCGTTGCGGGAAGGTGTGCTGCAAGGGACCGGTGGGACACTGCGTGTCCCGTCGGATCGCCAGCGATCCGGTGGGACACGGCTGGTGCTCTCCGTCGCGCCATTCGTCGATGCCCGCGCCTATGGCCTGGCATCGGAGCGCTGCGCGGTGATCATGGTCACCGAAGTCGCCGGGCGCATTCCGGACAGCTTCGAGACGCATATCCGCGGCCTGTTCGGCTTGACATTGGCCGAAGCCCGGCTCGCCACGGCATTGGCGTCAGGCCTGTCGCTGAAAGAGGCTACAGCGAGTTCCAGGATTACCGTGAAAACCGGTCGCGGCTATCTCGAACGGATCTTTGCCAAGACCGAAACCGCCAGCAAAGCGAGCTTGTCGCACTGCTCAAAAGCACGGAACCGCTCAGCGGGCGATAGTGTCTCTCCACGCTTCAAGGCCGGATGAACACCTTGCCGTTGGGCTTGGCCAGTTCGGCTGGCAGCCGCGCCATTGCTTCGGCAAGCGGCACCACCGCCGTCACGTCGGTCGACCAGCGCCCATCGGAAAAACGCTTCTGCGCCTCCAGGATCGCCGGGCCGCGACGGTCGCGGAACTGGCGCATCCACTCGCTCAGCCAAAACCCTTCGATATGCTTGTGCTGGAAGATCAGTTGGCCGGGCTCGCGGATAACGGTGGCTTCGGGATCGAGCCGCCCATAGATGATCCAGCGCGACCGCTTCGGCATGACGTCGAAGATGGCGGAGGCAAGCGGCCCGGTTACCGCGTCAAGGAAGATGCGCGGCTGTTCGGCCTTCATCACCTCGCGCAGCGCCGCCTTGAAATCCGTCGCCCTTTCATTGAGCACGTGCGCCGCGCCAAGCGCATTCAGAGCCGCGATCTGGTCGTCGCGGCGCACGGTGACGATCGGCCGGAAACCCTCTTCGCTGGCCAGGCCGATGATCAGCTTGCAGAGCTGGCTGGCGCCGGCGGTCATGACGAAGGCCTTCTCGCCTTCCTCCTTGACGATGTCGAACATGGCGAGCGCCGTGAGCGGGTTGACGATCATCGCCGCACCGTCCTCGTCGCGAACGGTGTCGAGCAGCGGGATACAGGCAGCCGCCTCGGCGACGGCATAGTCAGCCCACGAGCCCCAGTTGGTGACGCCGGTGGCAAAGGCCACGCGCTTGCCGATCAGGCTTTTGGGATAGGGCTCGTCCCCGCTGGCGACGACAATGCCGACACCCTCGAAGCCGGCCGGCTGGCCCTTGGCACGCGGCTGGCCGTACTGGCCCTTGACGAAGGCGACATCGGACGGATTGATCGAGGCGAGGCTGACCTTGATCAGCACCTGGCTGGGGCCTGGTGTCGGCACCGCGATGCTGCCCGGCTCGAGATAGGGCTCCATCGCCTCCAGCACACTGCCGCTCGGCCTCCTGGTGTAGCCATCGCCGACAAGCAGCAGCGCCTTCATTTCGGATGGGACGGTCATCGGAACACTCCTCGCTCGAGCCTCGGGTCGCGCCCGCATGACGATGCCGGCGCTCAGACCTTCTCCTGCGTGTATTTCCTCAACTCCGTCCGCGCCACCTGACGGCGATGCACGGCGTCCGGCCCGTCGGCAAGGCGCAAGGTCCGCAGATGCGTCCACGACCGCGCCAGCGGTGTGTCCTGGCTGATGCCTTGCGCGCCGAACATCTGCACCGCCTCGTCGGTGACCTTGAGCGCGACGCGCGGTGCGATCACCTTGATCTGGCTGATCCAGGGAGCAGCGGCCCGCGCATCGCCCTGGTCGATCATCCACGCCGCCTTGAGGCAGAGCAGCCGCGCCATCTCGATCTCCATGCGGCATTCGGCGATGATGTCGAAATTGGCGCCGAGCTTTGCCAGCTTCTGGCCGAATGCCTCGCGGCGCACGGACCGCTGGCACAGCATCTCGAGCGCCATCTCGGCCTGTCCGATGGCGCGCATGCAGTGGTGGATGCGGCCGGGACCGAGCCGCCCTTGCGCGATCTCGAACCCCCTGCCCTCGCCGAGGATCAGGTTCGACGCCGGTACGCGCACATTGTCGAAGCGAAGATGCATGTGGCCATGCGGCGCGTCGTCATCGCCATAGACCTGCATGGCCCGCACCTTGGTCACGCCTTTGGTGTCTGATGGCACCAGGATCATCGAATGGCGGCGGTGCTGCGGCTCGTCATCGCCCCCGGTCCTGACCATGACGATGTAGATGGCGCAGCGCGGATCGCCGGCGCCCGAAGCCCACCATTTCTCGCCATTGAGCACATAGTCGCCGCCGTGGCGTTCACAGCGCATGGCAATGTTGGTGGCATCGGATGAAGCGACATCCGGCTCGGTCATCAGATAGGCCGAGCGGATCTTGCCGTCGAGCAGCGGTTCCAGCCATGCTTTCTTGTGGTCGGCCGAGCCGTATCGCTCCAGCACCTCCATGTTGCCGGTGTCGGGCGCCGAGCAGTTGAAGGTCTCGGCGCCGAGATGCGCCTTGCCCATCTCTTCGGCCAGATAGGCGTATTCGACGGTGGAAAGGCCATAGCCGCGTTCCGAGCCGGTCAGCCAGAAATTCCACAGGCCGCGCTCTCTTGCGGTCTTCTTCAGCCCTTCGAGGATCTCGCTCTGACGCGCACTGTAGACCCAGCGGTTGCCTGCCTTGCCCACTTCGCTGAGGAATTCATGGTCGAGCGGCATGATCTCGTCGCGCACCATGGCCGCGACGCGCGCCTGGATTGGCTTCAGCCGCTCGGTCATGCCGAGATTCATCTCCGTCATCGGTCGCTAACCCTTCATACACGCCAGGCATTTTGTCAGTGGCAAGGATGACCGTACTTCGGATAGCCTTGTCAACGAACTGTTTGCCCGCATGCCGAGCGCGGAGAATTGTGATGAGCTATCTGGACGAACTGTTTTCGGTGGCCGGCAAGACCGCGCTGGTGACGGGTGCGGCGACCGGCATCGGCCGCATGGCGGCGACCGCGCTGGTCAGGGCCGGCGCCAGCGTGATGATCGCGTCGCGCAAGGGCGAGGATTGTATCAAGGTCGCCGAAGAGTTGAACCAGCTTGGTGCACCGGGCCGGGCCGACGGCTTCGTCGGCGACGTTTCCAGCGAAGCCGGCATCGCCGCACTCGTCGCCGAGGTCAAATCGCGCACCGAACGGCTGAACATTCTGGTTAACAACGCCGGCGTCTCCTGGGGCGCGCCGCTGGAAAGCTTCCCCTATTCGGCATGGGCCAAGGTGTTTGGCGTCAACGTCACCGCGGTCTTCCACCTGACGCGCGAATTGCTGCCGCTGCTCGATGCCGCCGCCAGCGACGCCGATCCGGCCAGGGTGATCAACCTCGGTTCGGTAATGGGCACGCAGCCGCTGGCCGACGACGCCTATTCCTACACCGCCTCGAAGGCTGCGGTTCATCATCTGACGCGCACACTGGCGATCGAGTTCGCCGCCCGCCGCATCACCGTCAACGCCTTTGCCCCCGGCCCCTTCCAGAGCCGGATGACGGCATTCGCCACCGGTACGGATGAGCAGGCCAGGCACGTCGGCAGCCATGTTCCGATCGGCCGTATCGGCGCACCGGATGACATTGCCGGCGCAACGCTCTATTTGTGCAGCCGTGCAGGCAGCTATGTCACTGGCGCCATCCTGCCGATCGACGGCGGACAGTCGGTGCAGCATGGGCTGACCTTGTTCAAGGAATGACATTTTCCGGCCACAGAAGCCGGGGGTGAACTGGAGGACATGAGCGTGGAACCGATCAGTCTCGATGTGCTTCTGGCCAGTGTCGGCAAGGAGGTCGGCGTGTCGCCGTGGCGGGTGGTCACGCAACGCATGATCGATCAGTTCGCCGACGCCACGGACGACCATCAGTTCATCCACTGCGATCCGGAGCGGGCGATGCGTGAAACGCCGTTCGGCGGCACCATCGCGCACGGCTTCCTGTCGCTGTCGCTGTTGTCGGCGATGACCTTCGAGACCATGCCGCCGCTGGAAAACGGCAAGATGGGCGTCAACCACGGCTTCGATTCGCTGCGCTTCCTGGCGCCGGTGAAAACCGGCGCGCGCATCCGCACCCGTTTCGTGCTGGCCGACGTCAAGGTCAGGCCGTCGGGCTGGGTGCAGACCGCGCATGACGTGACGATCGAGATCGAGGGTTCGAAGAAGCCGGCACTGACCGCGCGCTGGCTGACGCTGACCTTGATCGAACGCCAGCCCGAGACGGCATGAGTGATCCCGTTCTCGACCAGGCAGCGCTTGCGCCTTACCTCGAGGCGAACATACCGGGCTTTTCCGGGCTTGCTGCAGTCGAGAAGTTCAAATCCGGCCAATCGAACCCGACCTACCTTTTGACGGCGGCAAGCGGCCGTTACGTGCTGCGCGCCAAGCCGCCGGGGCAATTGCTGAAATCGGCGCACCAGGTCGACCGCGAATTCAGGGTGATGAGCGCGCTTGCCGGCACCGCCGTGCCTGTGCCTGCCATGCTGCACCTGTCGGCGGAAGGCTCGCCCATCGGCCGCATGTTCTACGTGATGGATTTCCTCGACGGCCGCATTTTCTGGGATCCGGCCCTGCCGGAGGCTGGCGACAATGATGAACGCGCCGCCATCTACGATGCCATGAACGACACCCTCGCCGCCCTGCACGAGGTCGATGTCGAGACTGTGGGGCTCGGCGATTTCGGCCGGCCGGGCAATTATTTCGAGCGCCAACTGGCGCGCTGGACGAGCCAGTACCGTGCCTCGGAAACCGGCACCGTCGCCGACATGGACCGGCTGATTGCCTGGTTGGAAACGCATATGCCCGTAGATGACGGCCGGATCTCACTGGTCCATGGCGACTACCGGCTGGACAATCTGATCTTCGCGCCGGACCGGCCAACGGTTCTGGCAGTGCTCGACTGGGAACTTTCGACATCAGGCCACCCCTTCGCCGATATCGCCTATCAATGCATGCAATGGCGGCTGCCGCACGCTTCCGGCTTTCGCGGCCTGGGCGGTATCGATCGTTCCGCACTCGGCCTGCCTTCCGAAGAGGACTACGTCGCCGCCTACTGCCGGCGGCGCGGGCTCACCGGTATCGGCAACTGGACGTTCTTCCTCGCCTTTTCCTTCTTCCGGCTGGCTGCCATCTGCCAGGGCGTCTTCAAGCGGGCGCTGGACGGCAACGCCTCCAATCCCGAGAAGGCGAAAACCTATGGCGAGGCGGTGAAACTGCTTTCGTGTCTTGCCGCAGAACTGATCGACAGGGAGGCGTGATGGGCCATTTCGAGAGAGGAACGGTGCTGATCACGGGGCTGCCAAATTACGACAAGCGTCGGCACGATCCGAAGCATACCGTTTGGGAACTTCCCGTGCCCTTGTCCGTTTCCGTACAGCGTATATAATTTAGCCAGCCACCAACCCAACCGAAGGCACCAGATCTTGCCGCAGAGCGTCCAGACACGCCGCGAGAAACAAAAAGCAGAACTGCGCTCCGAATTGCTCGAGGCCGCGCATAAGCTTGTCCAGGAAGAGGGCTATGAGGGCCTGACCATCCGCAAGCTGGCCAAGCGGGTCGGCTACGCCCCGATGTCCGTTTATTCCTACTTCGCCGACAAGCAGGACATCCTGTTCGCTCTGGCCGAGGACGCATTCGAGACGCTTGCTCGCCGCATCGAGGAGCATCCGTCCGATGATCCGATCGCAGCCTTGCAGGCGGTGATGACGGAATATGCCGCCTTCGGGCTCGGCAATCCCAACGAATACCGCACCGTATTCATGACCGAAAAGACCAAGCTGCCGGAAGGCAGGAGCTACGACGACATGGAAGAGAGCAACCCGGCGATGAAGGCGCTGATCAGCCGGGTCGAGGCCTGCGTTGCCGCCGGAAAATTGCAGGGCGATCCGCGCGCCATCGCCACCATGCTGTGGGCGGTCGGCCACGGCACGATCTCGCTGCTCATCACCTTTCCATTCTACCCCTTCGGCGACCCGCAGGCCTTCGTGAAGCGGATGTGCGATTTCACGCTCGCCACGCTCAGCACGCAAAACGTCCCGCCATTGACCGAGACACCGGTCAACTGCTGAACGCCGTTCCCTTTCATTTCCATATTTTCTCTCCGCCCCAGCCAGACCCTGGGGGGATTTCTTGGTTAACGAAAAATTTATCGTACGCGTACGGTTTTCCCTTGAATTCCCAATCGACGGCGTATATGTACAGTCTATCGTACATGTACGAGAAAAATTCACCCGTCGGTACGAATTGAATTCGACCCGGAAACCGGAGACTGACAATGAAAAAGACACTCCTCACCCTCGCCGCCGTGCTGGCACTTTCGGGCTCGGCTTTCGCCGCCAACACCACCCATCCGGTCAAGCATGCGCCGGTGGCGGCCTGCGTTGACACCAAGACCAATCTGAAGCTCGATTGCGCTTCGACCGGTTCGGTCGAGAAGAAGGGTGCCACGGAAAACACCGCTGAAGGCAAGGGCCCGCGGCTCGGCATCAGCATCAATCCGTGGATTGTGCCGAGCGCATTCTGATATCAGCAAAGATCACGTCTGGCCGGCACAAGCCGGCCAGCTTCAAGCGACCGAAATCGGCAGCTTCGCCGCTGAACTCTCAAAGGCTGCGTCGATCAGCTTCTGCATGTCGGCGGCGCGCCGGAACGACGGATCGCCATTCCGGCCTGCATCCAGCGCATCGGCAAAGCGTCGCGCATTGCGCTTGACACTGGGCAGATCCAAAGTCCGCCAGCGCTGAAGATCGACATCCCCGCCGAGGCAGGCCGACAGGCTCGATGCCTTGCCGTCGGTCTCGACCTTGATAGCGCCCTGGGTGCCGTGCAGGGCCAGCGACAAATCGTTGGCGTGACCGGTCATGTAGCGGCTCGCCACGATCGTGGCAAGCGCGCCGCAATCGAGCCGCGCCGTCATTGCCACGCTGTCATTGGCGTCCAGCACATAGTCGCCGATGCGCTCGCCCTCGGCCTTCGGAAACGTCACCAGATCGGCATGCAGGCTGACGATATCCTGGCCGGCGCCATAGGTGGCGAAATCCAGGATATGGATGCCGACATCGCCCAGCACGCCGGTCGAGCCGTGCCGGCTGGACAAGCGCCACAGCCATTTGTCCTCGACCCGCCAGTCACCCCATGATTTGCTGACCAGCCAGCTTTGCCGGTAGCTCGCCTCGACATGGCGCAACGCGCCGATCTCGCCGGCCTGAACCATGCGCCGCGCCTCGTGGATCGCCGGTGAGTTGCGATAGGTGAGGTTGACCATGTTGATCACCCCGGCAGCCTCGGCCGCTTGCGACATATCAAACGCGTCGGCGCAGTTCGGCGCCAGCGGCTTTTCGCAAAACACATGTTTTCCCACGCCGAGCAGCGCCAGCGTCGTCGCCCTATGCGCACCATCCGGCGTCGCGTTGATGGCGGCATCGAACTGGCCCCAGGCGATCGCCGCCTCCAGGCTCTCGAAAGAATCGCCGATCTTGCTGGCCGCGGCGAACGCCGCAGCGCGACCGGGCAACTGGTCGACACAGGCGACGATGCTGCAGCCGGGAATCCCGGCAAACTCCTCGACATGATGCCCGGCGATACCGCCGGTGCCGAGCAGAAGAATTCGATGCATTAGCCCCAAGCCCCCAAAATCAACTCACGCCTTGGGCAACTCAGGCCCGATCAGCTCAGGCCGCCCCAATCAGCTCAGGCCCTTGTCGCCATCGGCATGCAGGCGCAGCCCCTTCTGCACGATCTTCTCCTTGGCCGCATCCGTCGGCACGTTCGGCGCATTGGTGATGCCGGACCATGCCGGCGCCGGGTTGTGCGCCCAATGGACGGCGTTGCGCAGCACCTGCTGCACGCCCTGATTGTGATAGATCGGATAGGTCTCGTGGCCGGGCGAGAAGTAGAAGATCCGTCCCGCGCCGCGCTGGTAGGTCAGCCCGGACCGGAACACCTCGCCGCCCTCGTACCAGGAGACGAACACCGTCTCCAGCGGCTCCGGCACCGCGAACGGCTCGCCATACATTTCGGTCTCGCCGATCTCCAGGCACTCGCCGATGCCTTGCGCGATCGGGTGGCCGCGGTTGATCGCCCAGACGCGCTCGCGCTCGCCCGCCTCGCGCCATTTCAGCGAACAGGGCGTGCCCATCAGCCGCTTGAAGATCTTTGAGTAGTGACCGGAATGGAGCACGATCAGGCCCATCCCTTCCCACACCCGCTTCTGCACCCGCTCGACGATCTCGTCCTTGACCTCGCCATGCGCCGCGTGGCCCCACCACAAAAGCACGTCGGTGGCCGCCAGGCGCTTTTCGCTCAGGCCGTGCTCGGGCTCCTGCAAGGTGGCGGTGGCCGCCTCGATGCCCTTGTCCTGGTTGAGCGCGGCGGCGATGGTGCCGTGCATCCCCAAGGGATAGAGTTCGCGCACGGCTTCATTGGTCTGCTCGTGGACGTTCTCGCCCCAAACGATCGCTTTTGTCGGCATTTTCATCTCCCAAAGCGCTTTAAATAGCACGCCCAAGGAGATTGAGAAGGTCCGATGCGATCTGGCCCGATGGAATACTAGGTCTTGCGCTTCTTGCGCCCCGGCACGGTCTTGGCCTTGCCCGGTTTCGCCGGTGCGCCGGGGATGGCGGTTCCGGTAATGGATACCGGATCGCTGGCCGGGAACGTGTCTTCAAGGCCTTCCTCGAGTTCCTCTTCGGCGCTCGGGGCTTCATGTCGCTCATGTTCGAGCGAGCGGACGGCCGATGTCTTTTTGACCGGCGACTTCGGCGCGGAATTCGACGGCATCGGCATTTCTCCCTCGGCGTGCGGATGCAGAACGAGCGTGCCCTGCAAAACGTTCCGAGTTCAGACCGCCGCGTCGCGCGATCCCTCGGACAGGAAAGTAAAGACATAGTCCGAGAAGGAACGCCAGCATTCGACCCGGAAGGCATCGGCGGCTGTGCGCAACAGCACGATCTCGGTCTTGCCCAGAATGGTGCGCGACGCCGCGCCCACCGGGAAGGCGTCGAGCGACAGATCCTGCGGACAGCCCGCATTGATCGTCGCCGCTGCCCCGGCGCCCGTCACTGATATCGCGATGTTGCGATGCGAGACGCCGACCGCCGAATGCAACGCGGCAACCCCGGCGCAATCGGCGAGCGGATCGTTGCCGGTCTCGTCGATGACGAGCCATTCGTCGGGGCCGAGCCACAAGGCGATACGTCCGGCCTTCGAGGCGGATGTCTTCGGCTTTTTCGGCAAGGTCACGCCGAGCGCCTTCGAAAGCGCCGCGACCGACGCCTCCGGCGCACGCAATGAAATCCGCTCGGCCGGCGGCAAGACCTCGACCTTGGCGCCGGCAGCAGTGGTGCTGCGTCCAGCCAGCGCCGGACGGCGTTCCACCGAAGGCGATGCAGCCGGCGTCGTCTTTCTTGCAGCGGCCTTAGCCATTGAGGCGCCCTCCCGTCTCGTCGAAGAACACCATGCTGGTAACCTCCACTTCGATCACCCCGTTCGGCATCGGCACGTAGAGGGTCTCGCCCATCCGGTCGCGGCCGCCGGCGACCAGCGCCAGCGCGAT
This sequence comes from Mesorhizobium sp. M7A.F.Ca.US.002.01.1.1, assembly GCF_004022955.1. Lineage (NCBI taxonomy): Bacteria > Pseudomonadati > Pseudomonadota > Alphaproteobacteria > Hyphomicrobiales > Phyllobacteriaceae > Mesorhizobium > Mesorhizobium sp. M7A.F.Ca.US.002.01.1.1. The sequence continues at coordinate 23,008 of NZ_RZQE01000032.1, forward strand.
CGAGCGGCCGCAATTTTCCGACCAGTAGCTCGAAGTGACATGGCCGATCATCTTCATCGGGATCGCCTGCTTCGGATCCTCGACGATCTGCGCGCCTTCTTCGAGCACCACCTTGGGATCTTTGGTCTTGAGGCCCACCAGCTGCTTGCGGCCCTTGGCGACAAGGTCCGGCCGAGTCAGGCCGCGGATGCCGACGAAATCGGTCTTCTTCTTGCCGACCGCCCAGTCGAGACCGGCATCGTTCGGCGTCACCGTGCCGTCAGTGTCCTGGCCGACGATGATGTAGCCCTTTTCGGCGCGCAGCACGTGCATCGCCTCGGTGCCGTAGGCCGCCGCGCCATGCTTCTGGCCTTCGGCCCACAGCGCTTCCCAGACCGCCTGGCCGTAGTCGGCAGGCACGTTGACCTCGAAGCCCCGCTCGCCGGTGAACGACATGCGGAACAACCTCGTCGGCACGCCGCAGATCTTGCCTTCGCGCACCGACATATGCGGCAGCGCCTCGTCCGACATGTCGATGCCTTCGACCAGCGACGCGATGATGTCGCGGGATTTTGGTCCCTGCACGGCGATGACAGCCCATTGTTCGGTGATCGAGGTCAGCCAGACATTGAGATGCGGGAACTCGGTCTGGAGATAGTCCTCCATGTGGTTCATGACACGCGGCGCGCCGCCGGTCGTCGTCGTCACATGGAAACGGTCGGGCGCCAGCCTGCCGACGACGCCGTCATCATAGATGAAACCGTCCTCGCGCAGCATGATGCCGTAGCGGCAGCGGCCGGGCTCCAGCTTCTCCCATGGGTTGGTGTAGAGCAACTCCATGAATTTCGCCGCGTCAGGACCGTCCACTTCGATCTTGCCCAGCGTCGAGGCGTCGAACAGGCCTGCCGTCTTGCGCACGGCGACGCATTCGCGGTCGACAGCAGCATGCATGTCCTCGCCCGCCTTGGGGAAATACCAGGCGCGCTTCCACTGGCCGACATCCTCGAACACGGCCCCTTGCGCCTCGGCCCAGCGATGGATCGCCGTTTTGCGCGTCGGGTCGAACAGCGGCCCACGCGCATGGCTGACGATCGCGCCGAAGGTCACCGGCGTGTACGGCGCCCGGAACGTGGTCAGGCCGACTTCCGGGATTGGCTTGCCCAGCATCTCGGCGGCAATCGCCAGGCCGTGCATGTTGGAGGTCTTGCCCTGGTCGGTGGCCATGCCGTTGGTGGTGAAGCGCTTGACGTGCTCGATCGAGCGCATGCCTTCATGCACCGCCTGGCGGATATCCTTGGCGGTGACGTCGTTCTGGAAGTCGACGAACGCCTTGACCGTGGTGTCCGGCCCGGCGCCGGGGGCCGCGCCCAGCATGCCACGCGACCAGCTCTCCGAGGCGTCGACCTTCGGCTTGGTACCCTTGGCGGTTTTGGCGCCGGCATCCTTGGCCGCCTTGGCGCCCGCCGCATAGGCCTCGTCGATTGTTGCAGAAAGTCCATCGGTGCCGTTGCAGGCACCGACCGAGACGCAGTCCTGCGCATAGGTGCCCGGCACGAAGCGCTTGGTCTCGTCGTTGAAGGCGACCTTGCCGCGCGACTGCGAGAACAGATGCACCGACGGCGTCCAGCCGGCCGACATCAGGATCGCGTCGACTGGAATGGTGCGTTCGCCGCCGCCATTCTTCGGCTGCACCGTCATCGAGGAAACGCGCAGCTTGCCGCCGGCGCGGATCACCGCGCGGCCGAAATTGACCTCGATGCCGAGCGCCCTCGCCTCGTCGATCACCGGTCCGGTCGGATTGTCGCGCAGATCGACGATCGCCGCCACGTTGACGCCGGCCTTCTTCAGGTCGATCGCCGCCGCATAGGCAGAGTCATTGGCGGTGTAGACGCCGACATTCCTGCCGACCGCGACGCCATAGTGGTTGAGATAGGTGCGCGCCGCGCCCGCCAGCATGATGCCCGGCCGGTCGTTGTCGGCAAACACCATGTGGCGCTCGATGGCGCCCGAGGCCAGCACCACGCGCTTGGCCCTGACCTGCCACAGCCGCTCGCGCGCCAGATCGTGGCCGGGAGCCTTCAGATGATCGCTGACACGCTCGACCAGGCCGACGAAATTCTGCGCGTAATAACCGAACGCCGTCGTGCGCGGGAGCACGCGGACATTGTCCATCGCAGTGAGTTTCGCCACCGCAGCTTGCGCCCAGGCAAAACCGTCCTGGCCGTCGATTTTCGCGCCGCTCTCGAAACGCAGGCTGCCGCCGAACTCGGCCTGCTCGTCGGCGAGGATGACGCGCACGCCGGTCTCCGCCGCTGCCAATGCCGCAGCGATGCCCGCCGCACCGCCGCCCAGCACCAGCACGTCGCAATGCGCGTAGCGTGACGAATAATGGTCGGGATCGGGCTGGTCCGGGGAAACGCCAAGCCCGGCCGCGGCGCGGATCTTTGGCTCGTACAGGCTCTTCCATGCCGCCTTCGGCCACATGAAGGTCTTGTAGTAGAAGCCGGCCGAAAACATCGGCGACGCGATGTCGTTGACCGCACCGACGTCGAAGGACAGCGACGGCCAGCGGTTCTGCGACTGCGCCTCGAGCCCGTCATAAAGCTCCTGCACAGTCGCGCGCACGTTCGGCGTCTTGCGTGCCGCGTCGCGCCTGATTTCGACCAGCGCGTTCGGCTCCTCGGCGCCCGCCGACAGGATGCCGCGCGGACGGTGGTACTTGAACGAACGGCCGACCAGATGGACGCCATTGGCGAGCAGCGCCGAGGCCAGCGTGTCGCCCTCGATGCCGGCATAGGACTGGCCATCGAAGCTGAAACGCGCGGTCTTGGCTTGGCTGAAGCGGCCGGCGCCGGAAATGCGGTACGACGCGCCGCTCATTTGCCAACTCCTGGCAGCTTGGAGGGTTTGGGTTCGCCGGCCTTGTAGGTCATGACGAACCTGTCGGTGACGGTGTCGCGCACGGCGTTGAAGAAACGCGCGCAGCCATGCATGTGCCGCCACCGCTCATAGATGATGCCCTTGGGG
>NZ_RZQE01000330.1:0-6622 GCF_004022955.1 Mesorhizobium sp. M7A.F.Ca.US.002.01.1.1
ACCCGGCGATCCGCAAGCATCTTGGGCTGGAGAAGGCTTCCGACGCCGAGGTCTTTGCCGAAATCCGCAAGCGCAAGGACAACTTCTAGAGCCCGTGATATCGTCGACGCCATGACCAGCTCCGCCGAAATCATCGCGACGCTCGGGCTGAAGCCGCATCCGGAAGGCGGCTGGTATGCCGAGACCTTTCGCGATGGCACTGGCGGCGCGCGCGGCCATTCGACCGCCATTTATTTCCTGCTTGAGGAGCATCAGGTTTCGGCCTGGCACCGGGTCAAGGACGCCGCCGAGGTCTGGCATTTCCATGCCGGCGCCCCGCTGGCACTGGCAATGTGGGAAGAAGGCAGCACCGTTGTGGAGCAGGTGCTTGGAATCGATCTCGCAGCCGGTGAGCGGCCGCAGATCGTCGTGCCGGCGGGCTGGTGGCAATCGGCGCGCAGCCTCGGCGAATGGACGCTGGTCGGCTGCACCGTCGCGCCGGGCTTCGAGTTTGCCGCCTTCGAACTGGCAGCACCCGGCTGGCAGCCGAAACAACCTTAACTCAATAAGAGCCCGGATATAGCAGGGACCCAAGCGTGATCGCGAGTTGGGCGGCGTAGTACAGCGCCCAGACGGCGAAGCGCATCCAGGCGCGGTGCGGCGAGATGGCGGCCACCAGGAATTTCTCCGTGGCGAGCAGCCCGTCGGATGCCATGAACAACAGCGCACCGCCGATCACGGAGACGTTGCTGGTGGTCAGCGCCGAGATACCCATTGCCAGGATCGCAGCGACATAGACGGCGATCGGGATACGCAGGCCGGGACCGACGCGCCGCCACAGCGCCGCCAGCATGACGGCCGCAAACACCGCCATGGCGAGCGCGATCGCTCCGCGCCACGACTCGGCGCCAAGCACCCCCAACCCGCCACCGCTGCGCAGGAACAGCACGACATAGACGATGTGGGCGACAAGAAAACTGGCCAGCCCGCCGAGAAAGGCCTTTTCACCGTCGCGCGACAGGAATGCGTCGCCAACAGCGCTGAGAGCGAGCGCGGCGGCGAGCAGCAGCGGGCCGCCCTGCAGCCCGGCCAGCACGGCAAGCATCGCCACGGCGAGCGTCTTTGCCGCCGAGCGGGCGAGCGTTGGTGGCATGCCAAGCGTAAAGGCGTAGATCACCGCCGCCGCCAGCGAAAAGATCAGTGTCGCATTGGCATTTGCGTCGATGCCGCCGGCAAACGGCATCGTCATGCCCCGGCTCCGCTTTGGGATGCCCTGGCCCCGCTCTCAGCCGCCGGTTTGCGCAGGAACAGCGACTTCGCTGCAAGTGCGGCCCCGCCGGTGATGAGCACGCAGGCGGCGAGGATGCGCAGCGACGGCTCGGCGACGCCGGCCGCGATCAGCACCAGCGTCGACAACAGCGGTGCGGCGTAGCTTGCAGCACCCAGCACCTGGATATTGCCGCGCTTGACGCCGATGTCCCAGGCATAGAAGGCCGCCCCCACCGGCATCAGGCCAAGGCCGAGCACGGCCAGCCACTGGCCGGGACCGTCAGGCAGAACCGTCTGTTCCAGCGCCAGGTGGCAGGCGAGCGACAACACCGCGGTCGCCGCGCAGAACCAGGTGACGATGCTGGTCGGCACCGACGGGAAGCGCCGCGACAACAGCGAATAGGACGACCACAGCACGGCACAAACGGCGGCCATCGCATAGCCGAAGGCGTAACGGGCGTCGAAGGCGAGGCCCCCGCCCTTGGTGACGATCAGCACGGTGCCGGCAAGGCCGAGCAGCGCGCCGACGACATGGTTCCAGGCCAGTTTTTCGCCCGGCATCAGCGCCGAGCCGAGCACGATCAGCAAAGGCCATAGATAGGCGATCAGGCTCGCCTCCACCGCCGGCGCATTGCGCAGCGCGGTGAAATAGAAAAAGTGGTAGCCGAACAGCCCGGCAATGCCGATCAGCCACACCTGCGGCGGTATCTTCTGGCTCTTGTCGGGTGCCGGCATGAACAGCCGCGCGACCAGCCCGACACCGGTGCCGATCGAGAAGGTGATCGCCGACAAGAGGAACGGCGGCACCTGGCCCGACGCATCGGTGAGCAGTGCGAGCAGCGCCCACATGGCGACCGCCGAAAAGCCGATCAGTGTTGCGCGCCCCATTCTGTCTCCAGTGGCGCGCCAATTCTGCGCCTGGCTATTGTACCGCTTCGAAACGTCCGGCGCTGATGGTCAAGGTGCCGATCTGCGTGCCCACCGTGGCATAGATCGGCGCATATACGCCGGTTTGGCCGAGCGGTGCAAACGTCACCATCATGCGGCTTTTGCTCTTGAGATAGTTGAGCGCCTTGCGGCCCTTGCGATAGCCAGCCACCGGCTCGAAGCCCATCCGGCAGGTAACCGTGTCGCCCTTGTAGCCCGGCACCGAGATCGTGCCCTTCGAAGCGTAGGTCAGCGTCAGATCGGCGCGCATCTCGCCGTCGTAGAACTTTACCGTGCGGCCGCAGACCTGGTCGAGGCTGTCGGCATGGATGACGGTGGCAGCCATCGGATCGAGCACCGATGCCAGGTCGCCGGCACCGAGCGGCACCCAACTCTTGGGGTCGCGCTTGCCCGGCGCCGGGACGACCTGCGTCGAGGTGACCCTGCCATTTGCAAAGCGGATGTCGACCACCGATGCCTTCTTGCCGGAGGTGTAATCGGCGCGGAATGCCTGCGGCACCATCCTCTTGCCCGCAATCGTGCCTTTGGACGAGATCGTGCCACGCGTGTCGTCGAACAGTTTTGCCAACCCTGCCGCGCTGACGCTGCCTTCGATCGCGTAGGCGCCGTTCTCATAACGGCTGGAAAACGTTGATTTCGCTATCGAAAGTCCAAGGAACGACACCGTATACTCGCCCTTGAACGACTGCGGCGAGGCAGCAGACGCGGCGGACGGCAAGGCTGCGGCAAGCATGGCGGCAAAGGCATGTGACGAACGAAGCATGGCGGGATCGGGTCCTTGATTTTCGGCCGGAGGCGGGCAACTCCGGTCTGGCATGTCCCTATGAGACCGCTTATAGGATGAATTCCGGCCTTAATATGAAAATGCCGGGCGCGCCGTGGGCAATGCAGGAGCTTGACGCCTCGGCGAAATGCAACTATGGAACGCCAACTTTTTCCATAAGGCCGCCTGACCAGAACCGCGCGCCACCCGGCGTGGGCTTGAGTGTTTGGCAGACCCCGAGAACTGAAGGTTAGAACAATGTCCCGCACCTGCGAACTCACTGCCAAGGCAGTCATGTCCGGCAACAATGTGAGCCACGCCAACAACAAGACCAAGCGTCGCTTCCTGCCGAACCTCGTCAATGTGACGCTGATTTCGGAAGCGCTGAACCAGAATGTGCGCCTGCGCATTTCGGCCAACGCACTGCGTTCGGTCGAACATCGCGGCGGTCTCGACGCCTTCCTGGCCAAGGCCGACGTCAAGGAATTGTCGCAGCGCGCCCGTCTGCTGAAGAAGCAGATCGCCAAGAAGACCGCCGAGCAGGCTGCCGCTTAAACAGTTCAAAGGCGGGGGACGACCGCCCTGGCCAACATCTTGTTGGCCTCTGGCCAACATCTTGTTGGCCTTGGGGCATCGGATCGAAGCCGCAAGGTTTTGGCAATCCGGTGCCCACATACGAAGGCGAGCATCGCCCGCATGGGCACGATGCTTGGCTGGTTCCATTACCCAGGATAAAAAAATGACTTCCTTCTCGCGGTATTTGCCCTTCGTGGCCGCCATGGCGCTTGTCGTCGTGGCATCGAACATTCTCGTGCAATTCCCGATGCAGGGCCAGATCGGGGGCCTCTCGCTGGCCGACCTTCTGACTTGGGGGGCCTTCACCTATCCCTTCTCGTTCCTGGTCACCGACCTCGCCAACCGCCGCTACGGACCCACTGTGGCGCGCCGGATCGTCCTTGTCGGCTTCATGACGGCGGTGATCTGCTCGATCCTTGTCCCGCCCTTCCTGTTCCGTCACGGCCTGATCGAATTCGAGACCGCCGCCGACCGGCTGGTGCGTATCGCGGCCGCGTCCGGAGCGGCGTTCCTTTCCGCGCAACTGCTCGACGTCACCGTGTTCAACCGGCTGCGCCGGCAGAGCTGGTGGCGGGCGCCGATCATCGGCACGCTGGTCGGGTCGGTGTTCGACACCGCCGTGTTCTTCACCGTCGCTTTCTCGGCTGCCTTTGCCTTCGCCGGACCAAACGACGGCTTTGCGTTGGAAAACGCACCCTTGATGGGCGTCTTCCATGTCGAGGCGATGCGCTGGATCTCCTGGGCGCTTGGTGATCTCTCGGTGAAGCTGATCATCGCCGTCGTCGCACTCATCCCCTACCGGCTGCTCGCCGCCCGCTGGAGCCAGCCCGCGGTTGCGGCTTAAACCATGATCCCGAAAAGTGGGACCCCGTTTTCGGAAAAGATCATGGTCGGACAAAGATCATGATCCCGTGGATCCAGCTCGATTCAGCGAAGACCCCAGACGGCGGACAAGAACTTCGCCTCAAGCGGCGCGGCACCGAATTCTCGATCATGCTGGGCACCAACGAGCTCATGAACAGCCGCCTCAGCGGTTCCGAGGAAGCGCTGGCAAAACTCTCCTGCGGGCGGATTGCCGGCCATAGCCAGCCAACAATCCTGATCGGTGGGCTTGGCATGGGTTTTACCTTGCGCGCCGCGCTTGCAGAATTGGCCAATGATGCCGGAATCGTCATCGCTGAACTGGTGCCGGCCGTTGTCGCCTGGGCGCACGGTCCGATGGCCGAAATCTTTGGCGGCTGTCTCGACGATCCGCGCGTCACCATCCAGGAGACCGATGTCGGGCAGCTGATACGCTCGCAGCCCGCGGCCTGGGACGCCATCCTGCTCGATGTCGACAACGGCCCGGAAGGCATCGTCCACAAATCCAACGACGCGCTCTACAGCCTGCAGGGCCTCGCAGCCGCACGCAGCGCCCTCAAGTCGGGCGGCGTGCTGGCGGTGTGGTCGCAAGGCCCCGACATCGGCTTCACGCGGCGGCTGAAGCAGGCAGGCTTCGGGGTCGAAGAGGTCAGTACGCGCGCCAACGGCAAGCGCGGCGCGCGCCATATCATCTGGATCGCCACCAAGACGTAAAGCCGGCGGGCTCAATCCTGGTGCAGGATGAATTCCAGATAGAGGTTGCGCTGCAGGATCGAGTGGTTGTCGTCGGAGATCAGCGACACCATCAGCGCGCCGTCGTCGCGGGTCCAGACGTCGAGCCCTTCCATATTGTCGATCTGGTAGCCCATGTCGGCCTCCAGCAGCACCGGCCCGTCGGCGACCGCGCCCTTCTCGACGCTTTCGCCATAGATGCGCCGCAGCCGCATCTTGACGCCCCTCGCCATCGAGAAACTGCGCTCCAGAAGCAGCAGATCGCCATCCGGCAGGAAGGCGCCGTCGGTGATGTCGAAATCGCCGTTGCGCTTGACAGTAAAGACGCCCTTGTGCGGCCCCTCGATGATGGCGGCATAGATGTTGCCGGCCTTGTCGAGGCTCTTTTCGGAGACCACGACCAGGCCGCCCTCATGCTGACCGTTGGCATTGGCGTGGGTGACGGTCTCGAAGCCGCGATTCTGGCGCAGCTCCTGGGCCGGAACGACGAAATCCAGCGGCTTGAACGGCGCCTTCATGTCGTTGGCGTCGATCTTGAACTGGGCGACGCGGTGGCTGCGCTCGAAGCCGACGGTGGCAATGCCGTCCTTGACCGCGAGGCCTTCCGCATCGACCTCCCATTTCCTGTCGATCGGCCGGCCGGTCTCGTCGACCATCTGCTGCATGCGGAAATTCTGGATGCCGGAGGGCCGCTTTTCCGCGTCGCGGACCACCGTGCCGAAGAACCAGAAGCCGGTGTCGGCAACGCCGATGAAGTCACCGCCGGCCTTCAGGAAGCGGAAGGCCGACAGCGCGCCGAAATCGCGTGTCGGCGAGGTCATCTCCAGCCCGCCGACGAATTCGAAAGGGCCGAATTGCTTGTCGGCACGGCCAATGTGAAATTCGGTGATCGGGCGGGCCGAGATTTCGACCGGTTCGACAGAACCAGAGTCGGGCGAACCGGCTGCCGCCGAAGCCACATCGGAAAGCAGGGCGATGGCGGCGAAAAGCGTCTGCTGAAAGCCGCCGCGCCTGGAGATCATCCGGCGCGCCGCATACCACCGCCGCGCCGCGTATCCTTCGCGCTTTCCTCGGCAAACAGCGAAGCCAGCTGCTCGGTCATGGCGCCAGCCAGCTCCTCGGCATCGACGATGGTGACGGCGCGGCGGTAGTAGCGCGTGACATCGTGGCCGATGCCGATGGCCAAGAGTTCCACCGGCGAACGCGTCTCGATCAGCTCGATGACGGCGCGCAGATGGCGTTCGAGATAATTGCCCGGATTGACCGACAGCGTCGAATCGTCGACCGGCGCGCCGTCCGAGATCATCATCAGGATCTTGCGCTGCTCGGGCCGGGCGATCAGCCGGTTGTGCGCCCACAGCAGCGCCTCGCCGTCGATATTTTCCTTGAGCAGGCCTTCGCGCATCATCAGGCCGAGATTGCGCCGTGCCCGCCGCCATGGATGGTCGGCGGACTTGTAGATGATGTGGCGCAGATCGTTGAGCCGGCCAGGAT
>NZ_RZQE01000331.1:0-6622 GCF_004022955.1 Mesorhizobium sp. M7A.F.Ca.US.002.01.1.1
AAGCAGGACGGCTGGTCGCAATGGTACGGCGCAAAGGCATCCGGCATTAGTCGTTGGGAAGGCATCAATCGCGGCGCCAGCGGCATTGATCCCATGACGACCGAGAGCATTTCGAAGCTGGGTAGCGCCTCGACGATGGCAGCTGACAGTTTGAGCAAGGCCGGGTTGGCCGGGTTCTCCACGGTAAAGGGCCTGACGGACGCCTCTGGCGGCTTGACGCAGTTTGGTTCTCTGCTCAGCAGTTTCATGGGTCCGGGCGGTGGCAGCGGTGCCGGCTGGTTCCAGAACCTTGCCGGATTGTTCGGCGGGCCGGCCGGCGCCATCAATTCCATGAACAGCATCTCGCCCCTGGCCACGGCCAACATCCTCTCCGGTTCGTGGGGCCTGTTCGCCAACGGCGCGGCGTTCCAGCGCGGCAACGTCGTGCCATTCGCCAAGGGAGACGTGTTTGCGTCGCCGACCTACTTCCCGATGTCGGCGGGCCGCACCGGCATGCTGGGCGAGGACGGCGAAGAGGCAATCATGCCGCTCCAGCGCGGCCCTGACGGCAAGCTCGGCGTCGTCAACCATCAGCCATTGCGGTCGCCCAGGGCGGCGAATGGCAACAGCGGCGGCGGTGGCTCGTCGGGCGGCCTGACGCGTGAGCACATCGCGGGCATCGTCGATGCGATCTCTAGCAAGCTGAAGCTCAACGCCAACATCATCAATCTCAACGATGGCAGCGACATCAAGCGGTACCTGATGTCTGACGACGGCCACGCCACCGTTGCCGTCGTCAACAAGCGGCTCGGAGGCTAGCGCTACAATGTCATTCCTCAACTCGCTCGTCCTCGACAGCGGTCTTTCGGTGCTCGTCGCCAATGCAAACCGGCTCCATATCTGCTCGTCGGAACCGGCCGATTATGCCGGCACGCTCACGGTCTCGCTTGGCACGAAGAACACGCCGACCATCAGTGCGATAGGCGCGCGCACGCCCTCCGGCCGCAAGGTGACGGTATCGGCAATCACCAACGGCACGGTTAGCGCCAACGGCAATGCCTCACATTGGGCGCTCGTCGACACAGTCAACTCCCGCCTCCTGGCCGCGAAGGCCCTGGACGCGGTGCTTGCGGTGAATATTGGCGACACTTTTACCTTGCCGGCATTCGACCTCGGCATACCAGGCCCGGCCTGACCGTGGCGACTGTCGCGCTCTCTACTGGAAATCTCGATGCCGGCGCGCCTGATCTGCCGTCGCTGCACCTCGGGCTGATCCACCATCTGTCGACGGCCAACCTGGATGCTGGCGCGCCGGAGCTCGGTTCGCCGACGCCGGTCATCCTTTATGAGCCTTGGCCCTTCCGACCGCTGGTCGGCGCCAGCGACACCCTGGAGACGCTGTCGGAGGTGATGCAGTCCTACACCGGGGAGCAGCGCCTGGCGCTACGCAAAGCCCCGCGCCAGAGCCCTCGCTATACCGCCAAGCTCGATCCGGGTGAGTTCAGCCGCGCGAAAGACTTCGCCCGCCGCCGCGTCGCCACCAGGATCTGTGTTCCGATCTGGTGGGAAGGCATCCGTCTGGCCGTGGACGTCGCGGCAGCCGACACCGAGATCGCGATCGACACGACGGCAGGCGACTGGCGCGTTGGCGGCCGGCTGATCGTTTATGAGAGCCAGGACAACTTCGCCCTGGCGCTCATCACCGCCGTCGAGACCGATAAGGTGACGCTGCTAGCGCCGATCGGCGCCGACTTCGCCGCGCCGACGATCGTCCCGGTACGCGTGGCGCGACCGGTGGAAGGTTTCAGCGTCAGCCGAGGCAAACTGGTCAACGAGGTCACCGCGCGGTTCCAGGTTGAGGACAATGTCAAGCTGGAAGGCGATGCCGGCTATCCCCAATACCTGTCGCTTGACGTCTTGACCGAGCCGACCGCTCGGGTCTCGGAGATATCGGAGACCATCATCCAGGCCGGCGAATATCTGGACAACGGCTTTGGCCTGGTCGAGATCGAACGGCAGCGCAACTACACCGATTTCGGGCAGGCGATCGCCTTTCTGGAGGAAGGCGTGGCAGCGATCTGGCGGCGGCGCATCTGGTTGCATGCGCGCAACGGCAAGCAGAAGCCGTTTTGGCTGCCGAGCTTCAACTCCGACCTGAAGGCCCTGGTGCCGATCGGTGCGGCCGACACGGTCGTGACGATCAAGCGAGCCGGCCTGCCGGCAGGCTATCTCGGTCGCCATGTGATGATCGAGTTGAAGAGCGGCACAAGATATTTCCGGCAGATCGTGGCGGCCGCGCGCGTGGGCTCTACCGACCAGGTCACTCTGAGCAGTGCCCTGGGCGCTTCGGTGAGCATCGCGCAGATCCGTTGGTTCTCGTTTCTCAGCAAAGTGCGCCTGGATGCCGACGCCGTCACCTTCAACTTTCCGGCGTCCGGTCGTCGCGATCCGGTGATCGCGACGCTCTCGGTGCCTGTCACTGAGGTGCCGGCATGAGCCACGACACTGTCGAAGCCTCGATCGACGATGGCCAACCCTATTTCCTCTATCTGCTCGACAACGGCGTCAAACCGGTCCGGCTCACCTCGGAGCCGGAGAAACTCACGCGCATGGGGCAAGACTGGTTGCCATCCCCGATCGCCCACGGCGATGTCGAGCAGACGGGCAACATCGAACGTCAGTCGGTCGAACTCACGTTCCCGCTGAGCGATGCTTACGCCAAGGCGCTCCAGACCCCTGCCAGCGAGATCACGACCGTCACCATCTGGCGGGGGCACCATACCGACCCGACCAATGAACTGCGGGTGGTCTGGAAGGGTCGCTTTGTCAGCATCAAGTCCGCCAGGCAGAAGATCACGATCAAGGTCGAGAGCGTCTATACCTCGCTGCGCCGGCCGGGCTGCCGTGCTCGATACCAGCGGACGTGCCGTCATTCCCTCTATTTCCCAGGCTGCAATCTGGACATTGCCGATTTCACAGCGGCAGCAACGGTCTCGGCCGCCGATGGCCTGGTCCTGACCATTGCCGAAGCGGCGGCCCAGCCTGACGGCTACTACAAGGCCGGCGTCGTCAATTATGGCGGCCTGTACGGCTGGATTGGAGAGCACGTCGGCGACACCATCACGCTGATTGGCGTGATCGACGGCCTGGCCGAGGCGGTTGCCGATGCCGGTACGGTGGCAGTCGGCATCGCGCCGGGCTGCGATCTCTCCGAAACGACATGTGCGGCCAAGTTCGGAAATTTCTTGAACTATGGCGGCTTCAAGAACATGTCCGACAACAACCCCTTCAGCCAGAGCATCACCTGAATGTTCTGGAACATCATCATCGCCATCGCCTCCTACGCGCTGCAGCTGGCGCTGACGCCTAAGCCGCAGAACGCGAAGCCGAAATCGCTTGAGGACTTCCAGGCGCCGACGGCGGAGGAAGGCCGTGAGATCCCGGTGTTGTTCGGCACGGGCGACATCGCCGACCCGAACGTCACGTGGTACGGCGACCTCAAGAAAAGCGCGATCAAGGGAGCCCGCCGCTACGGCCTGTTCGGGCCGCGCCAGGTGCTCGGCTACAAATACGATCTCGGCATGCAGATGGGGCTCTGTCACGGCGTCGCCGATGCGCTCTATGGCATTCGCGCCGGAGACAAGGATGCATGGAAAGGCATTCGGCGTGGTGGCCGCATCACCATCCACAAGGCCAACCTGTTCGGCGGGGATCAGAGCGAAGGCGGCATCGAGGGCGACGTCGACCTGTGCATGGGCGCCCCGGACCAGCTCCAGAACGACTATCTGGTCGCGAAGCTCGGCCCTACAATCTCGGCCTTTCGGGGCGTTTTCACCGTCGTGCTCCGGCAGGTCTATCTTGGCACGTCGAACTACATCAAGCCGTGGGAATTTCGGGTGCAGCGCGTCTTCAAGCGCTCGGATGGCAGCGACCAGTGGTACAAGCAAAAGGCCGGCATCGGCGAGGTCAAGATCGAGAACACGGCGATCTACATCGCACTCGACGTGTCCAGCTCGATGACGGGAACGCGCCTCGCAGGCATGAAGACCGCGGTCGTCGGCGCGCTCCAGGAAATCCAGAATACCGGGCTCAGCGGCGTCGACATCCGTATGGTGGCATGGGCCGCGACCGTCACGACCAGCATCGAGCGCCGCTCCATAAGCACGGCCGGCTACAATGACCTGATCGCCTGGGTGAATGGGCTTGTCACGTCGGGCGGGACGAATTTCGAGGCGGCTGTCAGCCAGGCGGCGGCGTTCTTCGCCGGGTCAGGCAGCAAGCGGCGTCTCTTCATCTTCGTGACAGACGGCGAGCCGTTTCCGCTTGGCTCGGCCGCGCCCGCCGCCGCCACGCTGGGCGCGATCGCCGATGTGGAGGCCTACGGCTTCAACATCGATCTGTCGGACACGTCCTACACCGGAATGCTCGACAACACGCCGGACGATGGTGTGCCGGTCGTCGCGGGTGGAGATCCGCAAGCCCTGAGGGATGCCCTGACGCTCGCTTTCTCCGCCAACATCGACATGAACCCGGCACACATCATCCGGGAGTGCCTGACCGACCGTGTTTGGGGCATGGGTTACAACGACAGTGACATCGACGAAACGAGCTTCGTGGCCTGCGCGGACACTTTCTATGCGGAAAGGTTCGGCCTCACGCTCAAATGGTATCGCGAGGAAGAGATAGAGGAATTCGTCTCGACCACGGTGCTGCCGCATGTCGATGCGGTACTGTACGTGTCGCGATCGACCGGAAAATTCGTCCTGAAGGCGATCAGGGACGATTATGATATCGATCTGATCCCGGTGTTCACCGAAGACGAAGCGCTGGACTGGGATATCAGTCGCCGCCAGCCCTCCGAGGCGATCAACGCGGTGCTGGTCAAGTACTATAACCGCCAGAAGCGCAAGGATGGCGCTCACCTCGTCACCAACACCGCGCAGGCGATGCAGTCCACCAATGGCGTGAGGTCGACGACGCGAGAGTACCCTGGCATCACCAACACCGCCTTGGCCACCCGCGTCGCCACCCGCGACGTCATCTCGCTGGGCTCGGGTCTCGTGTCGGGTAGCGTCGTCCTGAACAGGTCGGCCGAAGCCCTCAACCCCGGAGATCCGTTCCGGGTCGTCTCGGCCCGCAACAACCTCGCTGGGGAGGTGATGCGAAACATGGGTATGAACTTAGGCGATGGGCGCACCAACAAAATCACCGTGAAAGTCTTCCAGGATGTCTTCAGGCTCGGCGCTTCCGTGCTGGTCGACGACAGCCAGTCCCCATGGCTGCCGCCATCGAACGAGCCGCTTCCGGTGTCCCCTCGGCTGGCCTGGGAAATGCCCTATCGGGAAGCGCGACAAATGGTGGGCGATGCCGACCTCGCCACCATGCTGTCGACGAACCCGGATGCGGGCCTGCTACAGGTAGCCGGATCGTCGCCAAGTCCAGACGCCGTAAACGCCGAGATCCAGATCGATGCCGGCGGCGGCTACGCGGGAAGCGAACTCGTGGACTTCGCGCCGGGCGCCTTCCTCAATGGCGACGTGGCAATTGATGCCACCGAGATCACGGTGACTGGCGGTGTCGACCTCGGAGAAGCCGCGCTCGGCACGCTGGCGGCGATCGTCGGAGCCACACCGGGGATGACGGAAATCGTCAGGGTCGATGACGTGGACGGAAACGCGCTGACGATCGCCAGAGGGTGTCTGGACACAGTTCCCCTGGAGCACGCCACCGGCGCCGCGATCGTTCTGTTCGACGATATTAACAACAGCGATTTCGAGGTTCGGTCGGCCGGCGACAGCATCTCAGTGAAACTGCTCACCATCGCCGGGCTGGGCACGCTTGAACCGGACGCGGCGCCGACCGACGTCATCGTCTTCGACAGCCGCGCGATCCGGCCGCTGCGCCCGGCCAACGTCAAGATCGAAGGCGAAGCTTATGGCCCCGTCACCATCTTCCCCATGCCGACCGAATTTGCGGTTGAGTGGGCCAACCGCAACAGGCTCACCGAAAGTGTGCCGCTCAGCTGGACGGATCCAGGTGTCGCGCAAGAAACCGATCAGACGACCACTATTACAGTGATGGATGCGGATCGCACCGTGCTGACGGTCCATGACGGGTTGGTCGGCGAAAGCTTCGTTTTGCCGGCGACATCATTTGTCGGAGCGATTGTCACAGCAATCGTCCGCGTCACGGCCAAACGAGACGGCTATGAGAGCATGACCGGCCACGAGATCGTCGTGACGGTGAGTTCGACACCGGATGGCGCATTGCTGCTTTCGGGCGATGCGCAGAGCGGCACTGACGCGCTCCGGCTGTCGGGCGACGCGCAAAGCGGCACCGATAGACTTCAAACCAGCATCCTCCTGGGAGCTTAGATCATGACAGACAAACAGATCAGCGATCTTACGGCCGCTGCGGCTCTCGATGGCACCGAACTGGTCCATCTCACCCAAGGCGGTAACAGTCGCAAATCGACGGTGAATGCGGTGGCCGGATGGAAACTGGCGGCATCGTGGACGTACTCGACAAATGTCGCCAACGTCGATTTCACCGGGCTGGGCGCCTTTAGCGAATTGCTCGTCGTGATCCGCAACATCACGGCGGCCGCGTCGGGCTTTCGAGCCCTCAACGTAAGCGTCGACAA
>NZ_RZQE01000332.1:0-6620 GCF_004022955.1 Mesorhizobium sp. M7A.F.Ca.US.002.01.1.1
GCGTTTTCCATCTGGCATTGGGCGATCATGCTGCTGTTGATCGGCGTGCCTGTTTTCTTTGCTGTTCGATCGGCCGCGAAGCCGTCGCAGAATCCTGAGACTCTTGTGGGCTTCGGCGGCTGGCTGATGCTGCTGGCTATCGGTCAGGCATTGTCACCGCTGCGCACACTCGCCGAATTGGGGGCCTCCAGCGATGGCTACAACCAGCTCATGCTGGTGCCGAATGGACCCATGGTGGTCTATGGCGAGGTTGCCCTGCTGCTGGCATTCATGGTGTTTCAGCTTGTGGTGCTCGTTGCCATGCTGAGGCGGAGCCTTCGGTTCAAGCAGTTGTTTCTCATCCAATGGCTCGCAATCCCGGTGGCGGTCATACTGGACGCGATCTGGGTCTCCACCGCGATCGGGGTTTCGGTTCGGAAAGTGGTCACTGGCGAGGCGCTTGCGACGTACATAGTCTCGTTTGTGCTGATAGGGCTCTGGGTCGCCTACGTCTACAAGTCCGTCAGGGTGCGGAACACCTTCACCAGGGTTGGGGCATCCACCCAGGTTGCTGGCGCGTCGTAGAAGAAGGCACAACTTGGAATGTTGGAACTGCGCGCGGCGATCCGCGGGCAGAACCGAATTCTTGTGGCGGCGATTGGGGTGTGACCTCGTGCACCACTATGTCGCCATCGAACCTGGAACGGCCAGATCCTGAGCCGACCGACCTCGACCATCATCCGTGACGGCTGCGACCTTTTGGAAGGTCTTTATTTCGGCCTCATTTATACGTGCTGCCCGCGCTCTCGCCTGGAGATCAACCAGGCGCGCCACGAGCGATTGCGACGTCTCGACTTCAGGGTTCATCATTTTCATTTGTCCGATTGAGTGGCGATTTGACGAGCACAACCCGCCGGCATCCCTGCCGGCGGGCCTGGCCCGGTTCGAAGTTTCAGTCGTAGACTTTCACAATCTTGCGTGTGCTCGGGTCCACCAAAACCGTTCGGTTGTCGACCACCGTATAGCGGTATTTGACGTTGGGAACCTCGTGGAGTTCGACCGTGTCTGGCAGAGCCGTGCCGACATTCAACTCCACCCCCGGAAGCTTCACAGAAGCCAAGGGTTGCTTCTTCACGTATTCGCGGACGACGGTGTCCTGTTCCGGTGTGATAACCACATCCTGTGCCGCAACCGCGCCGACGCTGGCCAACAGCAAGAGCGCCGCAGCGGCGCTGCTTAGGTGCATCCTCATTTGTTTTTCTCCTCTTGTAACCTGGCGGCAGCACGATCGGCTGGGCGCCAGCCACCCGAACACGTCGCCAGGCCAAACGTTCCTCATACGGGCCTCTGTCTGAATCCGCGCAGGACCAAAGTCTGGTTGGAAAACGCAATGGTCTTACCCGTTGGGAGTAGGCGGAACGGCTTAGGCCTAAAGGTTGTTGTCTCTCCAATTCGGAGAGAAACAGTGGAAAAAAGTGTCGGCCAGGCGCGATGGTTGCTCGCACCGATTTTCGCAACAGCCATCACCTTCTTGGTGATGGGGGTCGTTCTTGGCTGACATGGCGTGGATCGGCGCAGCTACGTCCCTTCCTGCGCTGATAGGACCCGTGAGCTGCTTCGACGGCGGGCGGGTCCTGTATTTCACCGTGCGCCCATGCATGCTCATTCGGCAGGCGTGGGCGCATTTCTAGCACATGTACCTTGGGAGGTTTATTATGGATCGGCGATCCTTCTTGACTGCAATGTTTGGCGTTGCCGGGGCAGCGGCCCTTGCAAGCGCTGTCCGCCCAACTGACGCAATGGCGGGTGTTCCAGGGGCCGGACACGGCATCCTCGATGAACTTGAGACGCCACAAACAGAGACCTTTGAAGAAGACGCACAGGCAGAAGTGCAGCAAGTCTACCATCGGGACTGGCACTACCGTCCCCACCGCCGCCGGCGGGGCTGGAGACGGGTTTGCCGCAGTTATTGGCGGCATGGTCGCCGTCGCGTCCGGTGCTACCGCCGACGTGGTCCTTCGGTCGTCCTTCGATTTTAACTGATTTCCCGCCTCGGCCCGTTCCGGCTCACGCGCCGAGAACGGGCCGGTTTAGATTCTTTTCGGTGAACGATGACAATGACATTGGTCCACAGATCGAATGAGAGTGGCAGCGCGAACCAACCGGGAAATGGCAACGATGATCGTGCGCCCGGGTTTGTGGCCTCCGTCGCTTTGCCGGACAGAGAAAACATTGCCGACCTTGTCAGACGAACAGAGCGCATGGCCATCTTGGTGGTTCTTGGACTGAGCGGCTGGTTGATGCTCGTCCCCGCTATTTATCTTGTGCTGACGCACGGGATATGAAGCTTGCGGGACATCCGTGCGCGCCCAGGGTTGGATTGCAATCGCATCGGATCGCGGCTTCCGCAGCCGTTTCGTGTCACCGGCAATGTGGGCGGGACGGGCTGTATTGCTGGCGCGAGGCGCAGGTGCTTGGATCACCGCGGCCTACGTCCGGCATGCTTGGAGCGCTATAATCCAACTAGCCGAACGTAATCGGCTTCTGGCTTGCCGTAGGTGCCGTTTGCGCAGGCCGCAAGTCCGCTGCGGTCCCTGATGTGCACTTCGCCACGTCGAGAATAGCTGAAACCACGTCCTTCCAGAACTTGCAGCCCAACGGTAACGCCTGGGCGTCTTGCTCCAAGCATGACGGCGAGAAACTCATGGGTGATCGCAAGGCGCTCGCCGTGGACCCGATCGTCACACATTAGAAGCCAGCGCGCCAACCGCTCTTCAAGGTTTGATTTTGCGTTGATCAGGGCCGTATAGCTGGTCTGGATGTGGAAGTAGTGGACATAGCGCAACAGGAAAAGGCGCAACGTTGGGCTGTTCGCAAGAGCCTCCTTGAAGGGCTCGGTTCCCATCCTGAAAGCGCTGCCGGCCGACTGAACGTAACATTGATGCGCTGCATAGTCAGCGCCCATCACGAGCGCGGCACCGGTCATTCCCTCAAAGCCGACAAGGCCCACCTCGGCTTCCTTACCTGAAGCCGTCGCGACCACAGAAGCGATGCCGTCCTCCAGGAAGTACACCGTCTCGATCTCCGAATCGGCTTTCTCTAAGGTCATTTTCGGCTCGAGGTCACACAGTTCAAGGTGTGGCTGCAAAAGCCCCAGGTCACCAGGGTCAAGCCTGCGCAACAATTGGTTTCTGTAGGAATCGTTCTCTGGATTGGTCATAGCTCAATCCCGCTTGGGGCAAGAGCTTTCCAATCTCCCTGCCGTCTGCGCCCGTAGACACGTGCAGACGATTTAAAAAATATACGCCCTCTGGCGCGCGATTGACAGTGAAATGCAACCTGATGCACGGCGTCCCCTCAGCCGCCGAATTACAAAAGAGGGGTGTACAAAGTTAAAGGGTTGGAATCGTACAGAACTCTGCTTCGTACGAATCCGACAATTTGTGATCGCAGCCAACGAGCCGGCATGATGTAGATGGTTATCAATGTCGAGGCAGAGCGACGAGAGGGCGACCGACCGACTGGCAACGCGACGGCTGTGCCCCATAACGGGTCAAAAGTTTGGCATCTAAATTGCTTTCACAGGTATGGGGTGGGCGAGAGCCCGTCGCTTCGCAAATGGAGCGGCGGGTCTACCCTACCAGTGACTGTCGAATGGCCGCGGCAGCAGAATGTACCGCCTTTCAGCAGAAACTAACGGAACATCCGTACTCGCCCAAAGTTGGGTTGCAGGAAGCATCGCATGCGGGCTTCCGCAGCCCGTTTCGTGTCACCGGCAATGTGGGCGGGGCGGGCTGTTTTGCGTTGGTACGCAATTTATACCGCTGACTACTTGTGGGTAATCCAGTCCAACAAGCCAACGTCAACCTGCTCGCACCCGACATATTCGCGGACCAGGCTTTCAGCCAGGTGGCGCCATTCACACTCGGGAACGCTTGCTTCCCTGACCAGGTTTCGAAATGCAGAGCGGAGAATGTCGGCATCGAAGGCCGAGACAGCAACAGGACCTGGGTCCAGATCTTCCCAACCTCGGGCCATGTCATCGCGATGACGTTGGCGAAGGCGCTTGAGCAGTTCGCGCGAGGCCTCGATTGCGCGTCGGGAGTGGTCCATATCACGGCGAAATGAGGCAGTTCCGGCCAGGGAATGGTGCCGCAACCGAAAGCTGGTTTCTATAACCGCGCGTGCGACTTCTATATGCGTTTCTGCCATCGCGGCCTCCCTTCCTGCGAAAGGATTTATTTACTCTCTTGTCACGCGTGACCCAAGAAGGATTCAACGTACGGTTTGATACGAAGGGGTGGCGCGCAGATGGGCATGGTCCCGAACGAACGAAGGGCCTGAACGGCAAACTATTTGCGATCCAGGCCCCTAGCCGTCGGGCTCGTGGCGACATTGCGCCCGCGGAATGCCGTTCACAAGCTGGACCTTGGTCTTGCCATTCCCGCGGAGGGCGTCAAAGTCGGAGACGCGCTGAACAGTTAGAACTTCATCGCGATGCCGACGCGGAAATCGTGCGTCTGAAGCGTGTGTTCCAGCGTGCATCCGCCGCCACAATATTCAAGCGACTTCTTGCCGAAGAAGGAGAAGTCGTATTCGCCGCGCAAGAACACGTTGTGTGTGAGCGCGACGTCGATGCCTGCTCCAACAACACCACCGACCAAGGTGGCATCCCGCTCAGCGTTTCCACCCGGGTAGAATGTCTTCAGCTTTGCAGCGGTTACACCAGCCGTGACAAACGGCATGTAGGCTCCCATGTCCATGCCAACGCGACCCTTTACGGATCCGAACAAACCTGTGGAGGCGTCAAGGACGCCTGGGCCTGGAATATCGTCGAAGGTGTTCTTCTTGAAGCGGTAGCCAAGCTCGCCTTCGACGCCATAGACAATCTTGCCGGATTGGAGGTTATAGCCTGCAAAGCCGCCGACCGTTGCCGAGCCGACATTATGCGTTGCGCCAGCCTGGGCGCCCGGTCCATAGATCTTGTAGTGTTCCAACGTTCCGGCGCCGAACACGCCGGCGTATGGCCCTTGCCAGGTCCATTCAGGGGTATCGACAGGAGCGATCGTCATATCGGCAGCCATGGCCGGAGCCGCGGAAAGCGCAACGAATGAAGCGAGCAAAAAAGCTTTCATGAAATCCCCATCAAAATCGCCAATCGCCTTATATCGATGAGCCTGCAACTTTGTATATAGCTAGGAAGTCACACCCGTAGGCTAAGTTGCTGCGCCTGAATTCGGCGAAATAGGTATCGGGATGGCCGGTGCAAGCAGGCATCCCTCGAAGAGCTCAATACTTCCGCGTCAGGCTTCGATGCGGGCATTATCGAGAAATTCAAGTGCGGAGCGTGGAAGGGTGCCGTTCTGATCTTCAATGAAGCCGCTGCCGCACGGATCAGGCTTGCAGCTGTGTTCGTGAAGAATGCCGATGGGTATACCGGACGGCTCAATCCGCAGCAATCAGGAAGGATGCCGTCGACGCCATAGTTAGGCGGCGGCGCGCAGGGCGGTGACTCGCCCAATGTCCGGGTCCCTTCTCAGCCATCTATCGGTAAAGTCCCGGGTATTTGGCCTTCTCAGCCTGGCAATTTCCCGCTCTCTGGACCGCCATGGCGTAAGCTCTTTCATAGGTGCGAATGGCCTTCCGGAACTTAGGAGGATTAGGCGTCAGGTGTTTTTCTAATCCCCTCGTACAAAAGCACAGGGACAGCAATGATAGCTTTTCCATCTTCTGTAGGCCTCAGCCGGCACCTTTGCATAACGCCGTTGAGGTTACCTGCCATTTTAGCGGCCAAATTTAACTTGGCATCGGGCATCCCGACCAGGAAGTGGATATTGTCCTGTCCTGCCGAAGCCGCCGAAGACGCGAAGCAAATTGCGGCGGCGAGTGCGACCAAAATGCGGATCAAAGTGACGTCCCCCCAATATTCCCAAATCTGAGCCAGGCTGAATATTTGGCAACCTAGCACCAAGCACACTATCCACAAATATGACACCTTCAAAACGCTCTCGCTCGATGCGCCAATGGGAGGGACTGACCTTAGGCGAATCGATTTGCTGGTGGCGCCGGAACCTTACGAGCCGGAGGAGGACGAAGAGGATGATCCGGATACGGTGATGCTCTGGGGCGGATACTCGCGTTGGCAAATGAAAAATTCCAGGTGGATAAGCGGTGGATCGAACCCGAACCTTGTTTTCTAAGCTTTTGAAAATGTTATGGTTTTTGCATTGTGCTGGTGCCCCCGGACGGAATCGAACCGCCGACCTTCGGTTTACAAAACCGCTGCTCTACCAGCTGAGCTACAAGGGCACGGCGCTCCGGTTAGCATATTTGTTGCGCCAGTAAAGACAAAACTCCGTTTTTCCCGGCATGCCGCATGGGCCGTCGGCGAGGGCATCCTGAAAACCGCCGGATTGCTTCCTACATCTAGGGAAGGGTGCAATCGCTTCGAGCAGGGGTGTCGCATGATCAGATTTGTCATCATTCTCCCGATCATCTTCGTGGCCTGGATGCTGCTGGTGAAGATCATCAGCGACGTGAAGAAGGCCAATGTCGACTGGACCGGCGTCACCACCATCATCGGCTTCATCGCGCTGGCGTTCTGGCTGCGCCATGTCACGGGGATGGGGTGAGGGAATAGG
>NZ_RZQE01000333.1:0-6619 GCF_004022955.1 Mesorhizobium sp. M7A.F.Ca.US.002.01.1.1
GTCGCAAGCACGCGGCCGCTTCCTTCCGCGGTGACGTTTGCGACCATATCCGCGGCAAGATTGCCGCTGGCATAGACATGCGAAGCATTGAAGGGAACGCCGTTGGCGTTTTCAGGCAGTGCGGCCAGGCCGGTCGACAAGATATGGCGGAAGTTCATCCCGTTGAGGACCGAGCCGCCGACCGTGTCCGACGAGATGTCCTCCTGCAGCGAAAGTGGTGCACCCTCAAGATTGAGGGCGACCGCAGTCGCCAGCATTTCGATATGGCCGAGCTCCTCCGTCGCCGTGTTCAACAACAGGTCGCGGTATTTGGCCGGCCCGCGGCATCCCCATGCCTGGAAGAAATACTGCAAGGCCACGCGGATCTCGCCTTCTACTCCGCCGATGGCCTGCTGCAAGGCACGGGCAAAGACTGGATTGGGCGTTTCCACACGAACCGGGTACTGCAATTTCTTGTCGGTGAATACATGGCTGACTCCTGGTTGGAAGTCAGCCGAACCTCAGCTCTGATGCATTGTTCCGTGCGAGGAACACTTAATTCCGGCAGGCTTTCCGCAGGAATGTCTCGAGCCACGGACGCTTATTCGCAATGCGAGCCGTCCAGTTCGTTGATGCAGTCGGTGCGAGTGGCGCCGACCGGATCACGCGACCCTGGAAAGCAGAGCGACGTCACATCTGGCCAAGCCGTAGCGCCACCGATGATCAGTCGTGGCGACCCGGCTCTGATAAAACAGTGAAAGCTGGCTGCCTTCGATCATCACTGTCGAGTGGCCGTTCTCTCCCGGCTGGCCTGGTTCCAGCACCGGGCCGATCGAGACGTAAGGTCCAGCAACGTTATCCGCGATGGCAAAAAACACGCGTTGCCGGTTCCCGCGAAGGCCATTGGGCAGAAAGCAAGTGGCATTGAGAAGCACGCGACCGTCCGGCAATTCGACCAGTTGTGCGCCCTCAATGCCCCATTCATAGTCGGGATCCTCTCTCGTGTTGTGGTGAGGCACATCATTGTGGTCGAGGATCTTGCCGATCCGCTTCCAAGGACCGAACCATGAGTCGGATTGGCTGCGTGCGAGATAGATGTCGGGCTGCGGCACCCTGGTGAATTTTGGCATGGCGGAATAGACGAGATAGCGCTTGCCGCCAATAAGTGCGGGATGCGGATCGTAAATGCCATCTTCCTCGGTGTCCGGGATGGCGAGGATGGCGGGGCTAAGAACCACCCACTGGAACCCGTCATTGGAAACCGCATGCTCGCAGCGGCCGCCAGACTTCATGAACTCGGTCTGGATGAACATGTGAAAGACGCCGCTTTCGTGGATGACCCCCGGAGCCGCAACACCACTCCCATTGATTGGAAGCTCGATCGACTGATGCTCGGTCCACGGCCCATAAAGGTCCGGCGCCGTGGCGTGCAGTATCGTCCACGTCTCGGTGGTCACCGTGCCGCTCGAGCCGAAGACGTGCCACAGGCTGCCATCAAAGACGGGGCAAGGGTCCTTGAGATCATCCACGCTTTGCGGATGAAACAGCGGAAAAACGTTGGTCGCAAAGTCGATCTTCATATCAGCCCCGGAATTCGCCTGGCACGGACTCGCCAGCGATGCGGGCGAATCAACTTGATGTCCTGCGCATTTTATAGCCAGCGACTTCAACGCAAATACGGCAGGTCCGTTCTCCACCGACATTCCCCCGTCGCTCACGCTTTCAAAGCCCGGCGATGCGCGGCGGGCGTTCTCAGCTTCGCGGAAATATGGTCGCATTCGTCATCCGAGCGGTGACCGAGAGCTCTTCACTTCACCTTGGAACAACTCACGCGCTGGAAAGTTAGGAGCTGGCATCGAAGTCTATTTCTCCTCGATCCGCGCTTAACAAATGTTAGTCGTAACATAAACTAAAGATTACGGGAAGGAACATCTCAATGGAAGCAGCCTTGGGCAGGGTATCCGCCAGTAAACACACTGGCAGGGAAAATCTACTGGTTTGCTTCTCCCACTTGCGATGGAATTTCGTTCATCAACGGCCGCAGCATATCCTCACCCTCGCATCCGAGCAGCAGAGAGTGGTCTACTTTGAGGAGCCTGTTTTCGAAGAACTGCCACAGCCGCAGATGCGGACGAGCGAGGCATCGCCAAACATCCTGATCGTGACACCAGTGCTGCCGCTCGGCGCGTCGGCCGCGAAATCAGATGCCGTGCAGCGGAGGTTTGTTCAGCAGATCATAGCTTCTATGCCGCACAGCCGGCTGATCGCCTGGTATTACACGCCGATGGCTCTCCGCTTCACGGAGTTTCTTGACCCAGACATATGCGTCTACGACTGCATGGACGAACTCTCCGCTTTCAAGAATGCGCCGCCCGAACTGGCGCAGATGGAAAAGGCACTTCTGCGCCGCGCCGATCTCGTTTTCACCGGTGGCCTGAGCCTGTTCGAGACCAAGCGCCGCCTGCATCAGGCTATTTACCCCTTTCCGAGCAGCATCGACGTGAAACATTTTCACAAGGCAAGGCTGCCAGGAAAGGACCCAGCCGATCAGGCCGGCATTCCTCACCCGAGGGTGGGGTATTTCGGCGTCATCGACGAGCGGCTGGACGCCGGACTCGTGGCGCTAGCGGCGCGGACGATGCCGGACGTGCATTTCGTCATGATTGGCCCCGTGGTCAAAATCGATCCTGCAATCCTGCCGAAGGCCGACAACCTGCATTGGTTGGGTGCCAAGGCCTACTGCGACCTGCCCGATTATCTGCGCCATTGGGATGCCGGCTGGATGCCGTTTGCACTCAACGAGGCGACCCGGTTCATCAGCCCAACCAAGACGCCAGAGTTCCTGGCTGCGGGCCTGCCCGTAATCTCGACGGCGATCGTTGACGTCGTGCGCAGCTACGGCGCTGCTGGACTGGTGGAAATCGCCGACAGTGACGACTTGGAGAGCAAGCTGCGCTCCATGCTTTTGCGACCGCGTGAGATGCTGCTGCCGCAAGTCGATGCCTATCTGGCTGACATGTCGTGGGAAAGAACATGGACGGCCATGGCCGCTCACATTGAGGGCGCCTACCGACGCAAGAAGGTCGTCCCGTTGCGCAGGAGCGCATAGCCGTGTTCGATTGGCTGATCGTCGGCGCGGGGTTTGCCGGCAGCGTGCTTGCCGAAAGAATAGCCTCGCAGCGTCATGAAAGCGTTCTCTTGGTCGATCGCCGCAGCCATGTCGGCGGCAACGCCTATGATTGCTATAATGAAGCCGGCATCCTCATCCACCGCTATGGGCCACATATTTTTCACACCAACAGCCAGTCGATCGTGGACTACCTCTCGCAGTTCACCCAATGGCGCACATACGAGCATAGGGTTCTGGCGGCGGTGGATGGGATACTGCTCCCCATCCCGATCAATCTGGACACGATAAACCGCCTTTATGGCCTCGAACTGAATTCTGCACAGTTGGAGGAGTTCTTCGCGTCGCGACGCGAAACGGTTGAGGACGTGCGAACGGCCGAGGATGTTGTCGTCAGCACCGTGGGACGCGAACTCTACGAAAAATTCTTCCGTGGCTACACCAGAAAGCAATGGGGCGTCGATCCGAACCAGCTGAGCAAATCGGTGACGGCACGAGTGCCGACCAGGACCAACCGCGATGACCGATATTTCAGCGACAGCTTCCAGAAGATGCCTGCCGGCGGATACACGAGGATGTTCGAGCGCATGCTCGACCATCCGAACATCAAGATCATGCTGCAGACCGACTTCCGCGAAATTCGTGACGAGATACCGTTCAACCGCCTGATCTATACCGGCCCGATCGACGAGTACTTCGGCTGGCAGCTGGGGCGTCTTCCTTATCGTTCGCTCCGCTTCGAGCACGTCACCCTCGACCAAGAGCAGTTTCAGCCGGTTGCCGTCGTCAACTATCCCCAGACGGAAGATTACACCCGCATCACCGAGTACAAACATCTGACCGGCCAGCAGAACGCGCGGACCAGTCTGACCTACGAATATCCCACCGATATCGGGGACCCGTACTATCCGGTGCCGCGGGCCGAAAACGAAGAGCTCTTCAAGCGCTACGAAGCGCTTGGCGCAACCTGTCCCGACGTGTGGTTTGTCGGTCGCCTGGCAACCTACCGCTACTACAACATGGATCAGGTGGTCGGGCAGGCCCTGGCAACCTTCGCCCGCATCCAGAAGAGCGTCCCGGAATGGGCGAGCGCGGGGAAGGCGTCGTTGGCCGAAGGGGCGCTGTAGCTCGCCCACCCGGACGTACCTGGGAGCATCGAGCGTGGCAAGGCGGCGCCGACAGGCGCTCGCAACATCCCTCGTGCCGCTCATGTATTAACGCGTCAGGTTCGCCGCGAACAAAGCTCGCTGGCGGGCCAATTCCTCCGCGATGGGCTTGCGGACGTGCCGACTGCCGTCCGCCTGGACGACCGAAAACAATCCCACCTCCGCATGCCGCGAATTGTCCCAGCCCGGATAGGCGGTTATCGGGTATAGGCAAATACCTTCGATCGGCGCTTCGAAGTCAATTGCGGCACGCACCTCGTCGCAGACATAATGGAGCCACGCCGCCCCGCCTGATCCCTCGGAGCCGGTCTCGGCGATGAACATCGACTTGCCATATCGATGCGCGACCTCGATCAGCATCTCGGATAGGGCACGGTACTCGTGGTGCCCCATGGGAATCGTCGGCCCGTTGAGGTACCACTGATTGTGCGGGTAGAAATTCAGGCCAACGACATCGACAACATCGTCGCTGCCCCCCAACTCGGGCTCTGCCCGGCCCAGCAGCATGTCGTAAGCTTCGAACTGTCCGAGACGGGCATTTTCGGCCCGACGCCGTTCGGTCCGCGTTCGGTCGCGAGGAGCAATGTGGATAAGCGGCTCGGCCCAGACAAATCTGCAAGCGGGATCGACCTCGCGCATCGCGCGAACGCCAGCTATTGCAGCTCTCACGAGGTGCCTCTTGAACCATCCCCGCTTCTTCGGGCCAACGCGCGGGAAATAGCCAACCTCAACAGCCCAGGCGAAAAACGAGATTTCGTTGATCGGGCACAACAAAGGCGCTGTACCGGCGATTGAACGATGAACCCTCACAGCTTCTGCAGCGAACGAGGCATAGGCATCGATGAAATGCATCGACCCTTGATCAACGTGGTCTGGACATCCGTAGTGGAAGATGTCCCAGATGACCTGGACACCTGCCGATTGCGCTGCTTCGACCATCGGCGTCCAGCTTGACCAGTCATAGTTTCCAGGAGCGGTTTCGATGAGGTGCCAGCGCAATCCGTCGCGGACGGTACGAAGACCGAGTTCGGCGCAACCGCGGTAGTCGCCCAGGGCGTGCAAATAGTGCGAGGTCGCACGGATAAGATCGAGGCGGACGCCGTCCTTGCGCCGGTGCGACGAGCACTCAAAGCCAGCCATGAAAAAACTGGCGAAGGGCGACGTGCCCGCAATCGAAGTCACCTCATTGCCTTCGCTGTGTCGTGCTTCGCTCATACGAAGTCTCCTGCAGGCATTTGGGCTCAGTCTCGGCTGCCGAATGCAGATCGAAGCAGCCATGAGCAATCCGGCTGCCGTATCTCATCCGCCAGGCTGCACTTTCGTCCTGTGCTTAACGGGATGGTTCCAAACCGGATGATCGAGCCTTTGTTCCCGTCGACCCCGTCAGAGGCAGACAGCAGCCAGGGAAGAAGCTGCGCGAGGCAAGTCGGGGGTCAGGCACATGCCGTGATCGGATCATCCAACGCTCCGACGAAGGCAGGCAACAGTCCGTTCAAATTTCGACTTTCCAATATCGATCATGCTGGCGAGAGGGACGCGGCCCGTCGCGTCAAGCCGCTCCGTCGATCTTTGCCGGCAGAGCGCGCGCCATTCAGCTCAAGCGGGAACATTGGCTACGTCAGCAAGTTTGATCGCCATAGCAAGGGGCCGCAGGGCGGGCGCGCAGATGAGACATCTGCTCAAAGAAATCCTGGTCGAGATCGCTGAAATCCTTCCAGCGACGGCTCAAAAGCGCGACAATTCGGCCGAAGCACTGCCCGTCCATGCGCCGAACTTCCCCCACGATCTGGAGCCGGTTATTCGGGCAGACCCTTCCTACGAGGTGCCATCGCAACGCGCCGACGATCGGCATAAATCAGTCGCAGTTGAGCAAGCCGCAAGCTGTATGGAGGGATGCGGCGCCGGCTCGGATGATCTTACCTTTGCCAGTCACTGCAGATGAACCCACGGTCAAGGCTCACGCCTCTGACGGGCACGGCGTCGAGTGCCGAGCGAACGGCTTCAACGTTTGAGGTGTGGGGCCGGGCTTACGGCCTGAAGATCAACGGCGGTTGGCCTGCGCCTCTTCATCGCGCCATCGCTTCGGTCCGCCTGCGACGCTACGCGGCACAGTCGCGCGTGAGCCAAACCGTACCCACGGGTCAATCTCTTCTCCCAAGAAGGCCGCGCCATGGAGGGACCAATAGCGCGGCCCGGCTGAGGTATGACCCACTAGCCCTCGTCGGATGCCAGTGACAACATCCGAGCATGAACTCAACTGTTCGAAATAGCTAATATTCCTTTGGCATCTGGCTAAAGCGACGACCAGCAGCAGTGCCCTTGGACGGTCGTGTTCTGGCAATGAAGC
>NZ_RZQE01000334.1:0-6608 GCF_004022955.1 Mesorhizobium sp. M7A.F.Ca.US.002.01.1.1
TTCATAAATGAATGACAGAAATCGACTGGAACCTGATCAAGAGCTTTGTCTCCGTGGCGGAATCCGGCAGCCTGTCGGCTGCCGCGCGGAAGCTTTCGGCCAGCCAGCCGACGCTTGGCCGTCACATCGGCGAGTTGGAACAGGCGCTGGGCGTCACGCTGTTCCGTCGAGGACGGCACGGCTACGAACTGACGGAGGCCGGCAGCACGCTGTTGGAACGCGGCAAGGCGGTCAGCGAGCAGGCAAGCGCCTTCTCACTCCTGGCACTGGGTTCGGTTGAGGCTATCGAAGGCACGGTGCGTATCGCCGCCAGCGAGGTCGTGGCGGCCTATGTCCTGCCTGAGATGACGATGCGGCTGGGGATCGAGGAGCCCGGCATCGAGGTCGAGATCGTCGCCTCCAATCAGGTCGAGAACCTGCTGCGTCGAGATGCCGACATCGCCATCCGCATGGTCAAGCCGGCGCAGAACGAGCTGATGGCACGCAAGGTCTGCGACATCGAGCTCTGCGCCTGCGCGGCTAAATCCTATCTCGACAGGCGCGGCCGTCCGCTGAAGCCTGCCGATCTTGTCGACCACGATCTGGTCGGCTTCGACCGCGGCGACGAGATCATCAGGGGTTTTACCCGGCACGGCATCCCCGTCACCCGGAGCAGCTTCCGCTTCAGGGCCGACAACCAGATGGTTTTGTGGGAAGCGGTGCGGGCGGGAAACGGCATTGGTCTTGGCCAGGAGCCGCTGGCCGACAGGGATCCTTTGATTGAGAAGGTGCTGCCTGACCTGCCGCTGCCAGTTCTGCCGGTGTGGCTGGCGATGCATCGCGACGTGCGTACCAGCGTGCGCATCCGCCGTGTGGTGGATTTCCTTCACGAGGAGCTGAAACGCTATTCGGCGGGTGCTGGCGCGAATTCGGCGCGGTGAGCGAGCCCGGCCATCAGCAACACGATGATCAGCAGTCCCGACATGGTGATGAAGATCGGGCCGAAGCTGGAATGCTCGGCAACGAAGCCGATCGCCGACGGCGCCACCAGTATGCCGCAGTATCCGATCGTCGTGACCACGCTCATGCCGGTGCCGGAAGACATGCCTTCCTGGTTGCCGCCGGCCGAAAAGATGATCGGCACCATATTGGCGATGCCGAAGCCGCAAAAGGCAAAGGCTGCAATGGCGAGCCAGGGCGAGGGCGCCAGGCCAGCCACCAGCATGCCGACCGCGGCTACGAGGGCCGACGCGCGTAGCGTCGTCACCGCGCCGAAGCGATTGCGTATGCCGTCGCCGAAGAACCGCGTAACCGCCATGACGCCTGAAAATCCGGCGTAGGCGAGGCCGGCGACGGCGAGATCGGCGCCGAGCTCCTGGCGCAGATACAGGGCTGCCCAGTCGAGCACGGCGCCTTCCGAGATCATCGCCAGCAACGCCATCAGCCCGATCAGATAAACCAGCGGGTTTGCCGGCAGTGCGAATTTGTGGTGCTCGGCCGCCTGCGGTCTGTCTTCGGCGAGGAGATGGCGAACGGCCACCGCGATCACCGCGAAGGCAAACGCCGTTACCGCCGCCGCGTGGACGAGGTGGCCGTAATGCTGGATGGCAAAGCCGCCGAGGCCGCCACCGGCAAAACCACCGAGACTCCAGAAGCCGTGCGAAGACGACATGACGGCGCGGGAGAGCCGCCGTTCGACCACCACGGCGTTGGCATTCATGGCAACGTCCATGCCACCGATCGAGCCGCCGAAGATGATCATGGCAACGGCCGCCAAGGGTACGTCGGGCGCCAGCGCCACGACCATGAGACCGAGGCTGCCGCACAGCGCGAACCAACGCAGTACGGTGCGCGAACCATGTCTGGAGATCAAATGGCCACACCAGGTCATCGCGACGACGGCGCCGACCCCAAACAAGAGAATCAGCAGACCGAGCGTGAACTTCGAAATCTCCAGCCGGGTCAGGAACACCGGAATCTGCGGCGCCCAGCTGCCCGTCAGGAAGCCGTTGGCGAGGAAAATGGCCGCGAGCGCCCATCGTCCGCGAATGGCAGTCAGCTTGGCAGTTGACGCGTTCATGAGGCGAATCCCGCAAGAAATGGCTTCGCGCGGCAAATTAGATCGATTCAATTTTCAGTCAAGGCTCTTTCGGGAAGCATTTTTTGAGCCAAACACAGCCTTGAGTGATCGCTGGCCTTAATGGTCCTTGGGGCGCCTTGCCTCGAATTCGGCCTTCTTGGCGTCGGAGGCCTCGGTCTGGTTGAGCGCCTGCCATTGCGCATAGGGCATGCCGTAGACGATCTCGCGCGACTGATCCTTGGTGAGATCGACGCCCTCGGCATTGGCCGCCTCGCGATACCAGTTCGACAGGCAGTTGCGGCAGAAGCCGGCGAGGTTCATCAGGTCGATGTTCTGCACGTCGTTGCGTTCGCGCAGATGCTCGACCAGCCGGCGGAAGGCGGCCGCCTCGAAATCGCGTTGCTGCTCGTCGCTGAGTTCGGTCATCGAAACCTCCGTCATAGCGGCCCGGTACGCGAGCCGAACATCTTCACCACATGTATATCGGGACGGCGGTCGATGGCGTCAACGATCGGCGCCAGCCGTTCGGCCCAGGCGAGCGCGCCCTTCTGGTCCGATATCAAATCCTGTCGGATCTCGATCAGCGCATGGGCGAAGCCGTTGACGATGGCGTGCTTGTACATGGTGTCGCCGCGCAGCGCGCCGTCATAGGGTTCGTTGTCGCCGACGACGAGGTTCCTGTCCTGCGCCAGCATGTCTATCAACGGCCGCGCCACGCGGTCGTCGAGGTCCCACAGGATGCCGACGTGCCAAGGACGCTGGATTCCTTGCATGGCCGGGGTGAAGGAATGCACCGAGAAGATGAAGGGCGCCTGGGCGGAAGCCTGTGCGACCGAGGCGATCATGGCGCTGACGGCGTCGTGATAGGGCCGGTAGAACCCGTCGAGCCGCCTCTCGCGCTCCTCGGCAGCGATGGGGTAATTCCCAGGTACGACAGTGCCGTCATAAAGCTGGCGAATGAGCGTCGGGTCGTCTTCGCCGCGATTGGGATCGATCAGCAGCCGCGAAAAATTGGCGAGCACCGCTGGCACGCCGAGCAGGGCAGCCAGTTCGCGCGTCACGCCCTCGACGCCGATGTCATAGGCGATGTGGCGGTCGAACTCCGCTGAGGGCAGGCCGAGGCTGCCATAGTCGTCGGGCAGGTCGCGACGGGCATGATCGCCCAACAGCACGATGCCTCGCTTGCGGTCGCCCTCGATGATCTCGAAAGGCGCGAAAACTGTGGATCGGGTCATTGGCGGGAAATGGTCTGTTCGCTGGCTTCCGGGGAGGATGCTATCGTCATTCCACGAAGACGACGCTTGCGCAATGCCGTTGTTTGGCCAAGGTTTCCCGGGAAATCTGGCACAAGTCGGCGAATTGTGCGCCGGAGCCTTTCTAAATCGATTGGAATTGGACAAAACGGTGCGTTGACATGCGCCCGGACTTTTCCGAAAAGGGGCGCAGAGAGATGCTGATGTGGTTTTTGAGGGGTTTTCGGATGAGTTCCGCCGGCGGGCAGCGCATGCGCTCTGCCTTTGCCATGCCGCTCCTCACTCTTGCCATCGGCCTGTCGGCCATGGTCGTGGCTTCGCCGGCGCGTGCCGATTTCCGCGTCTGCAACGCCACGCAGAACCTGGTCGGTGTCGGCATCGGCTATCGCGCCAAGGCCGGCTGGATCACCGAAGGCTGGTGGCACATCGAGGGATCGAGCTGCAAGACGCTGATCGAAGGGCCGCTGTCATCAAGGTTTTACTATCTTTATGCAGAAGACGCCGAACGCGGTGGACGCTGGGACGGCCCGATCAACATGTGCGTGGCTGAAAAAGAGTTCAAGATCGCAGGCGTAACCGACTGCGTCGCCCGGGGCTTTCAGCGCGCCGGATTCCAGGAATATGACACGGGCGAACAGGCAAGCTGGATGGTCCAGCTGACCGATGAGTCCACAACGGGAGGCGCTCCAGCCACCCCGGGAACAAACAGTCAATGAGACGTAGCCGCAAGGTCAAGATCCTAGCCACCATCGGTCCTGCCTCCTCCTCGGAGGAGATGCTGAAGAAACTATTCGAAGCGGGCGCCGATGTGTTCCGCATCAATATGAGCCATACCGACCATGAACTGATGCGCACGCTGGTCGGACGCATCCGCGCTGTCGAGGAAGCCGTTGGCAGGCCGATCGGCATCCTCGCCGATCTGCAAGGGCCAAAGCTGCGCGTCGGCAAGTTCGCCAACGGCAAGGAAGTGCTGACGCAAGGCCAGACCTTCACGCTCGACGACAATCCCGAGCCCGGCACTTCGACCAGGGTCTATCTGCCGCATCCGGAAATCCTGAGCTCGGTCGAAGCCGGCCATCGCCTGCTGATCGACGATGGCAAGCTCGAGCTGAAGGCGGTGAAGAGCGACGGCAAATCGATCGTCTGCACCGTCGTCGCCGGCACCACGATTTCCGACAAGAAAGGCGTCAGCCTGCCTGACACCGACCTGCCGGTCGGCGCGTTGACCGAGAAGGACCGCAAGGACCTCGATGCCGTGCTGGCCACAGGCGTAGACTGGGTGGCGCTTTCCTTCGTGCAGCGGCCGGAGGATCTGGCCGAAGCGCGCAAGATCGCACGCGGCCGGGCGCTGATCATGGCCAAGATCGAGAAGCCGCAGGCTGTCGCCCGGCTGGCCGAGATCATCGAATTGTCCGACGCGCTGATGGTCGCCCGCGGCGATCTCGGCGTCGAGATGCCGCTCGAGGCGGTGCCCGGTATCCAGAAGCAGATCACGCGCGCCGCACGCCGCGCCGGCAAGCCGGTGGTGGTTGCAACGCAGATGCTGGAATCGATGATCACGGCACCGGTGCCGACCCGCGCCGAGGTGTCCGATGTTTCGATCGCCGTCTTCGAAGGCGCCGATGCCATCATGCTGTCGGCGGAATCGGCGGCGGGTGCCTATCCCGTCGAGGCCGTGGCAATGATGAACCGTATCGCCACCAAGGTCGAGACCGATCCGACCTATGCCGGCATCATCAACGCCCAGCGCTCCGAGCCGGAAGCGACCGGCGCCGACGCCATTTCGCTGGCCGCGCGCGAGATCGCCGAAACGCTGAAGCTGTCGGCGATCATCACCTACACTGCATCCGGCACCACAGGCCTGCGCGCCGCCCGCGAGCGGCCGCAAGTGCCTGTTATCGCGCTGTCGCCGATCCTCAACACGGCGCGGCGGCTGTCGCTTTTGTGGGGCACGCATTGCGTTGTCTCGCCCGACGCCGTCGACCTCGACGACATGGTCAACCGCGCCTGCCGCATCGCCTTCGACGAAGGCTTCGGCAAGCCAGGCGACCGCGTCATCATCACCGCGGGCGTACCGCTGCGGACACCGGGTTCGACCAACATGCTGCGCATCGCCTATATCGGGTCGGACACACAAGTCAGCCGCTAGATTCCTAAAGCGTGTCGGCTCTGAACGGTTCGGGCGACCGGCTTCAGGTCGGCGCGAGTTCGGCCTGCGGTACCTTGATATCGGCGCATCTGCCGGCGCCGTAGGCGTCGCCGGCGATGCGCGCCTCCACGGTCCTGGCCATCGCCTGCAGGTCGATACTCTTGCCGGCGACCTTCTCGATGGCGCCGACGGTCAGGTCGGGCGCGATCCAGTCTGGCTTGTGACCGAGATTGTGCACCCAGACGAGTTCGGCACCGGCAATGTCGCGCGCCAGACCGACCGAATGGATATGTGCATAGACCACCTTGTCGCGATCGCCTGAAATGACCACGGTTGGCGCCTTGATCTCGTTGTAGCGCGGTGCGGCGTCGAGGGCATAGCGATAGAGCCCGGCGACATCGGTGGCGTTGGCGCGAAAGGCTTTTGGTCGCAGCACCAGCGGGATAGAGGCCATTCCGAGATAATTGTCCGGCACCTTGTTGGGCGAGAAAACGCAGGTGGTGGCGTCGGCCATCTGCAGTGTACCGGCCGGATAGGTCAGCGTTTCGGAAAACAGCCAGCCGAGCACGGGAATGGTGGTCAGATCGTAGTACCAGGCGGTTGCGCCGCCCGGCCATGGATGGGTCGCCGGTGCGAGGAAGACCAGTCCAAGTGTCTTGTCTGGATGCTCGCGGCCAAAGGCCGATGTCACCACGCCGCCGAAGGAATGGCCGACGATGACAGCCTTCCTGATGCCGAGATGGTCCATCAGTGCGGCAATGGTGTTGGCCTGCGCCGACGGGTTCTCGTTGTTGGTGCCGCGACCCGACCAGCCGTGGCCTGGCCGGTCGAAGAACAGCATTTCGGCGCGGCCTTCGAGCAAGGGACGCAGCGGCAGCATCTGGTCCCTGAGATTGGCGCTGGCGCCGTGGATGAAGACGATCGGCGGCAGCTCGGCGTTGGCGGGTGCCGGAACATGGACATAGTGGATGCGGGCGCCGTCGATGTCGGCGAACTCGCCGAACGGCGGATCGCGGTGCTCGATCAACCATGAGCCGACGCGGGTGATGCCGACAAAGCCGAAGACAAGCGCCATCAGGAAGGCAAGGGCGGCGTAGATCAGGTTCATGGGGAAGATACGGAAGTGGAGGGGGGTAGGTTGTAGGGG
>NZ_RZQE01000335.1:0-6563 GCF_004022955.1 Mesorhizobium sp. M7A.F.Ca.US.002.01.1.1
GGTGCCGGCAATCCGCCGTATCGAGACCAGCCGTGACGACCTTTTCGCCATCGATGTCGTCGGGCACGTTTCCGCGGCCGATGGTGAAAATCTTTTCGGATTGCTGGAGGCAGCCTACGCCCTGCATCCGCGCGTCGATGTGCTGGTGCGCCTCGTCGACCACGACGGCGTCGACTGGGCCGACATCGCTGACGAGACCCTGAAGCAGGGCGCCATTCATGCATTGGAACATGTCGACCGTTGCGCGACGATCGGCGAACCGGACTGGATAGCGGACGCACAACGCTTTCTGCCGTCCTCACCGCCCATCGAAATCAGGCATTTCAGGGCGGAGGACGAGGCTGCCGCCTGGCAATGGCTTGCCGCACAGCCTATCGGGGCAACAGCATCCGGCGCCCCTACCTGACGATCGTCAGCCGCTCGGCCGCCCGCGTGATGGCGGTGTAGAGCCAGCGCTGGCGGGTTTCCTTGAAGGCCCAGCTTTCATCGAACAGCACGATCTCGTTCCACTGTGAGCCCTGCGCCTTGTGCACGGTCAGCGCGTAGCCATAGTCGAAATCGTCGAAGCGCTTCTTCTGCTGCCAGGGGATATCGGCGTCCGGATCCTCGAACGCCGCCTTGAGCAGCTTGATCTTGGCGACGCCGCGATCCGGATCGTCCTCTTCCGGCGACACCAGAAGGTTGATGCCGGGCTTCACCGTCTCGCGCGACGATGTCATCACCTTCCACAGCGAGCCGTTGAGCAGGCCCTTTGCCGGATCGTTGCGCAGGCAGACGAGCTTGTCGCCGGCCTGCGGATAGTCGGCGTTGAAGCCCTTGAGCTCGCGCAGCCGCTGATTGTAGCGGCGCCGCGTGCGATTGGTGCCGACCAGCACCTGGTCCGCCTTCAGCACCAGTTCCTGGGTAACGTCTTCCTTGCCGATCACCTGCGCCGTGCCATAGTCGCCACGCATGAACTCGCGGCCCTCGCGCACATCGAGCGCCAGCCGCAGGATCGGGTTGTCGCGCGCCTGCCGGTGGATTTCGGTGAGCAGAAAATCCGGCTCGTGGTCGGTGAAGAAGCCGCCGCCCGAGATCGGCGGCAGCTGGCCGGGATCGCCAAGCACCAGGATCGGCGTGCCAAAACTCATCAGGTCACGGCCGAGCTGCTCGTCGACCATCGAGCATTCATCGATGACGACCAGCTTGGCGCGCGAGATCGGGCTTTGACGGTTGAGCGAAAAGGTCGGCGACATCGAGGTCTTGCCGGTGACTTCGTCCGACACCGATTCCTCGCCTTTCGGCCTATAGATCAGCGAATGGATGGTGCGGGCGTTGACCGCGCCCTTGGAGCGCAGCACCTGCGCCGCCTTGCCGGTGAAGGCGGCGAACTGCACCTGGCCGTCGACATGTTCGGCGAAATAGCGCGCCAGCGTCGTCTTGCCGGTGCCGGCATAGCCGAACAGCCGGAACAGCTGCGGCTGGCCGATCTTCAGCCAGCGGGCGACCGCTTGCAGCGCCTCGTCCTGTTGGGGAGAGAATTCCATCAGCGCGAGAGACCGGATTCGCAAGGGAAAGACAAGACAGCCGCCATCATCATCGATGCGCCGGGACGCTTCAGTGCCGCCGACGGGTCAGGCTATCAGGCACAGACAAGAACGTAAAGGGAACAACCGACCACGTCGGCTGGAAGCGAAATTCAGGCAATGGCCATGGCGGCCCGCGGGTCGCGGTCGTCGGGTGGTAGCGGAACGGGAGCGTATCCGGCATAGCTGACGCTCAACCGTGCCTGCCCGTTCGAACAGGACCGGAGTGCATCCTCCAGCTTGGACATATTTCTAAGCGGCACTGTCGCGTTGACGACGACGACCACGCCGCGGATTTCCCGACTCAGGATCTGGCCACGGCGGCTTTGCAGTTCGGCGATGACGTTGCCGACATGGGTTGCTGAAGTCATTACTTCGACCTTCATGATCGGCTCGAGCAACTGCACGCCGAGGCGTGGCGCGGCTTCGCGAAAGCAGGCGCGGCCGGCGATCTCGAAAGCCAGAGCCGAGGAATCGGGATCGTGAAAAGCGCCATCCATCAGCAACGCCTTGACGCCGATCATCGGGAAGCCCGCAAATGGACCTGAGGACAATATGCTGCGCAGCCCCTTTTCGACGCCCGCAATGTATTCGCCATGAAGCGCACCACCGACGATCCTGGACTCGAACACGGAGTCCGCGCTGTCCGCGTTCGGCTCGAACATGATCTTGACGCGGGCGAACTGACCGGTGCCGCCGGACTGCCTCTTGTGCGTGAAGTCCTGCTTGTGCGTACGGGTGATCGTCTCGCGATAGGCCACTTGTGGAGAACCAATATTCACATCGACCTGGGACTCGCGACGCAGGTGGTCAATGATGATGTCGAGGTGGAGTTCGTCCATGAAGGCGATAATGGTCTGGCCCGATTCCTCGTCTTGCATGACGCGGAAGAAAGCATCCTCGTCCGCCAGCTTCGCCAAGGCGATACGCAGCCGCTCCTGATCGGCCTTCGATTTCGGCTCGATCGCGATTTGCAGCAAAGGCCAGGGCGCGGCAGGCTTTTCCATCATGGGGATATGGTCGCTGGTGGCCCCAATATTTGCAACTGAGTGCAGGAGCGAAATCCGGACTGAGATAACGGAAGACTAAACTGATCTTTTTGGCCTGGCTGCTCGCAGCCTGCTGTCAGGGTCCAGGATCGTTCTCCAGCAGGATCGGCTTGCCGTGCGGGGTGGCATGCGCGGCGCGTTCCCATGCCTCTGCCATCGCATCGACATCGGACTTGGCGGCCAGACCTTTTGAGGCAAGCAGCTTTTCCAACGCAGCCAGCCAATGTTCGTAATAATCATGGCCGTCCGCTGCGGCGCCCGGTCTCTTCACTTCTGCCGACAGTGCCTGCGCCCACTCGCTCCACGAAAACAGGCCCTTGTCGTGCAGCGCAACCGTCATGGCGAAGGCTTCGGCTTGCCATGGCTCGGCGAAAACAGGCGCATCGGCGCCCGGCGGCAAATCGGCGGGGCCATCACGCCGGCTCAAGATAGCTCTCCCAGGCGTCGATCGACACAACAAGCGTCGGGTCGGCGCCCTCGCCCCAGATCTCCGATCCTTCGAAAACCACGGTGTACACCCATTGCGGATTTTCGCCGTGTCCATGCGCGTTGCTGTCGGGAAAAACAAAACCGTCGTGCACCGCCTCGATCACGCCGTGCTTGCCGCGTGCGTAGCGCGGCAGCCGCGTGTGGCCGGTCGGGTTGAAGTTTTTGGTCCGCACGGCGTCGCCCGCCTTGAACCGCGCCGCTTGCGCCACCGGCCGGTCGCAAGGGCTGCCCTTGGCCAACACCGCGGGCACGTTTTCCGCCTTCAGCACCCTCTTGGGAGTCGCTGCTGGATCGACTGCCTTGCCCGCTTCGAGATCGCGCTGGCTGACGAAGCCATGGCGCTTTAACAGCACCTCCAGCGCCTTGATCCATATCTCGTAGTAGCTCGATGAATAGTAGACAGCCGGATGCAGCGATTCCCGTGCATGCCGGCTCTCGTCGATGTTCCACGCGCCCATGGCGCCGGCAGTCAGCGTCACGCCGAGCGCCCGCCTTTCCCAGGCGGCATGGAAGTAAGGTTCGTCCTTTTCCGGCGCGACCGGGCCGAACCCCATCTGTCCGCCGAGATCTTGCGGCCCGTTCATGCCGGCTGCCCCTCTATTCCAGGTCTTTGGGCCAGGCCGGTGCCGATCATCGCATCGCGGCTGACCAGCTCCGCCAGCCGCTCCTCGCTCCAGCCCTTGGTACCCTCGGGCCGCATCGGCACGACGAGATAGCGCAGCTCGGCAGTGGAATCCCAGACGCGGATTTTCTTGTCCGCCGGCAGCGTCAGCCCGAACTCCTCCAGCACGCCGCGCGGATCGATCACCGCGCGCGAACGATAGGGCGGCGCCTTGTACCAGACCGGCGGCAGGCCAAGCACCGACCACGGATAGCAGGAGCACAGTGTGCAGACGACGAGATTATGGGTGTCCTGCGTGTTGAACACCGCCTGCATGTGCTCGCCCTGGCGGCCGGTATAGCTTAGCGAGCCGATCGCCGCCGTCGCATCGCGCTTCAGCCAGTCGGCATAGGCTGGATCGCGCCAGGCTTTCGCCACCACCCTGGCGCCGTTGCGCGGCCCGATCTTCGTCTCGTAGGTGTCGACGATGACGTCGATCGCGGCCGGATCGATCAGACCCTTCTGGGCGAGGATCGTCTCCAGCGCACGCACGCGGGCGGCAAACGGATCGAGTTCGTTGTCGTGATCATGATCGTGTGACATGGCTACAAACTACGTTTGCAGTGATGCCGCTGCAAGCATGAGGGCTTGGGCCAGCGGACCATGGCGCCAGCTCTACCCCCTATTCGGCGGCCGCCCGCTGCGGCTCGGGCAGCATGTCTTCCCTGGGCTTGAACAGCGAGGGCTGATCCCCCGCTTCGACCGAGCCCGGCTCGCCCTTGCGCTTCGACCAAAGCCCCACCAGCCAGCCCGAGAAATTCTCCATGTAGACATAGATGACCGGCGTCACGAACAGGGTCAGTGCCTGCGAGGCAAGCAGGCCGCCGACAACGGCAACGCCCAGCGGCTGGCGCAGTTCGGCGCTGGCGCCGGTGCCGAGCGCAATCGGGAACGTGCCCATGAGTGCCGCCAGCGTCGTCATCATGATCGGCCTGAAGCGCATCAGGCAAGCCTTGTGGATCGACTCGGTCGCCGACATGCCTTCTCGTCGCAGTTCGAGCGCGACATCGACCATCATGATGCCGTTCTTCTTGACGATGCCGATCAGCATCAGGATGCCGATCACCGCGATGACCGACAGATCCATGCCGGCGAAGCGCAGCGCAACGACCGCTCCCAGCACGGCCGACGGCAGGCCGGTGAGGATGGTCAGCGGGTGGATGAAGCTTTCGTAGAGGATGCCGAGCACGATGTAGATGGTCAGGATTGCGCCGCCGATCAGAAAACCCTGGTTGGCCAGCGAATCCTGGAAGGTCTTGGCCGTGCCGGCAAAGGTCGTCGAGATCACCGTCGGCATGCCGATCTGCTCTTTCAGCGCATTGATGCGTGTCACGCTGTCGCCCAGCGCCACGCCCTGCGGCAGATTGTAGGAGATGGTCACGGCTGGAAGCTGGCCGAGCTGGTTGACGGTCAGGGCGCCGGCCGTGCGATCGACGCGGGCGAAGGCGCCGAGCGGAACAAGACTGCCGCTCGCCGTCCTCATCTGGATGGCCAGCATCCGCTCGGGCGACCACTCGATCTTGGGATCGAGCTCGGTGATGACTTCATAGCTGTCGGCCGAACCGAAGATGGTCGAAACCTGGTCGGTGCCGAACCCGCCATAGAGGGCGGAGCGCAACGTGTCGGTATCGATACCGAGTTGGGCGGCCTTGTCGCGATCCACCACCAGCGTCGCCTGCAGCGCATTGTTCTGCAGGTCGCTGGTGACGTCGGTGAAGTTCGCATGGTCGGCCGCCATCGCGTCGTTCAGTTTCTGCGCCCAAATATCGGTGAGGCCGGTATCAAGGCCCTGAACCACGAGCTGGTAGGCGCTTGCGGACGACCGCGAGCCCAGCCTCAAATTCTGCACCGGCTGCATGTAGGTCTCGATGCCAGCAACGCCGGCCAGTTGCTTGCGCAGATCCGCAAGCACCTTCTCTATATCGGGACGCTGGTCCTTGCCCTTGAGCTGGACGAAAAGCTGCCCCTGGTTGAGCGCGTTGTTGCCGCTGCCCGCCGACCACGCCACATGGTCGACATAGGGCGAATGCGAGAAGACGCTGGCGACCTGCCCTT
The DNA here is from genome assembly GCF_004022955.1 of Mesorhizobium sp. M7A.F.Ca.US.002.01.1.1. Taxonomy (NCBI): domain Bacteria; kingdom Pseudomonadati; phylum Pseudomonadota; class Alphaproteobacteria; order Hyphomicrobiales; family Phyllobacteriaceae; genus Mesorhizobium; species Mesorhizobium sp. M7A.F.Ca.US.002.01.1.1. The sequence continues at coordinate 5,820 of NZ_RZQE01000335.1, forward strand.
GCAGCCTGGACATGGCGTCGAACGAGATGTCCTGGCGGGCGATGGTGGTCACCGATATCTGGCCGATGTCCTCCTGCGGGAAGAAACCCTTCGGCGAGATCTGGATCAGCCACACCGACGCTGCCGCGGTGCCGACGAAGACGAGGAACACCAGGAAGGTGTGCCGCAGGCAGAAGCTCAAGACCCTGTCGTAGCCGCGCGTGACGAGGTCCTGCTTGTGACCGGGGCCATGCTTGTCGCGGTCGGCTTTGGTCACCGACAGCAGCCGCGAGCACAGCATCGGCGTCAGCGTCAGCGACACGAACATCGACGCCAGGATGGCGACCGTCACCACCACGGCGAACTCGTTGAAGATGCGCCCGATGACGCCGCCCATCAGCAGCACGGGGATGAAAACCGCCACCAGCGAGATCGAGATCGAGATGATGGTGAAGCCGATTTCGCGCGCGCCCTTCAGCGAGGCGTCGAAGGCCGACAGCCCGTCCTCCTCCATGTGGCGGAAGATGTTTTCAAGCATCACGATGGCGTCGTCGACGACGAGGCCGACCGCCAGCGTCAGGCCCATCAGCGAGATGTTGTCGATGGAAAAGCCGAACAGGAACATCGCGCCGAGCGTGGCGATCAGCGAGATCGGCACCGCCACGGCCGGGATGATTGTCGCCGTCACCCGGCGCAGGAACACGAAGATCACCATGATGACCAGGGCAATGGTGAGCAGCAGCGTGAACTGCACGTCGCTGACCG
>NZ_RZQE01000336.1:0-6491 GCF_004022955.1 Mesorhizobium sp. M7A.F.Ca.US.002.01.1.1
GCTGAACACGCTGCCGCGCGAGGTGCCCGTCGTCATCGCCAGCCACGACCGCGCCTTCCTCGACGCCACCACCAACCGGACCCTATTCCTGCGCCCGGAACAGTCGCCGGTGTTTGCCCTGCCCTACTCCCGCGCCAGGCAGGCGCTCGACGAGGTCGATGCTTCGACCGAGCGCAAGTTCCAGCGCGACATGAAGGTGGCGCAGCAATTGCGCCGGCAGGCGGCCAAGCTCAACAACATCGGCATCAATTCGGGCAGCGACCTTTTGACGGTGAAGACCAAGCAGCTCAACCTGCGGGCCGAAAAACTGGAAGAAGCGGCCGTACCGGCGCACCGCGAAAAGTCGGCGGGTGCCATAAAACTGGCCAATCGCGGCACCCACGCCAAGGTGCTGATCACGCTCGACGACGCGGCTGTGGAAACACCCGACGGCACCCCGCTGTTTCGAACCGGCAAGCGCCATATCTGCCAGGGCGACCGCATCGTGCTGCTCGGCCGCAACGGCGTCGGCAAGTCGCGCTTCGTCACCCTGATCCGCAATGCCATTGTCGAACCGGACACGGTGCCGAATGTGAAGGTGACGCCGTCGACGGTGCTAGGCTACAGCGACCAGGCGCTGTCGGGCATCAGCGGCGACGACACGCCGCTGATGCTGGTCTCGCGCCGCTACGATGTCGGCGAGCAGCGTGCCCGCTCGCTGCTGGCAGGCGCCGGCGTGGTCATCGAGATGCAGGAGAAAAAGATCGGTGCGCTGTCCGGCGGCCAGAAGGCGCGGCTGATGATGCTGGCGCTGAGGCTCGCCAATCCCAACTTCTATCTGCTGGACGAGCCGACCAACCATCTCGACATCGACGGCCAGGAAGCCCTGGAAGCGGAACTGCTGGCACATCAGGCAAGCTGTGTGCTCGCCTCGCACGACCGCTCCTTCATCCGCGCCATCGGCAACCGCTTCTGGCTGATCGAGAAACGGCGGCTGACCGAAGTCGAAGACCCAGAGGATTTCTTCCGCTCGGTGGCGGAGGGCGCTGGCTAATCGGTGAACAAAACTGCCGATGAAGTTCCGGCCTGTCGAGCGCAGGCCGGAGTTTCGTATCATGTTACGAGACGTCTTCTTGACTTCCGAAGCGTATCATGCCATGGTACGCCACTCGGGTCGGCAAGATGATACGCTCCTTCAAAGACAAGACCAGCGAAGCCGTTTCGAACGGCAAGGCTCCGAAGGGCTTCCCATCGGACCTTGTCCGCTCAGCCCAGCGGAAGCTGTTCATGATCGACAACGCCGCCGAACTGTCGGATCTGAAGACCTCCCGGCAACAGGCTTGAGCCGCTGAAAGGTAACCGTGCGGGCCAGCATTCGATCCGCATCAACGATCAATTCCGCGTCTGCTTTCGGTGGGTGGAAGGGCAAGCGGAGGATGTTGAAATCACCGACTATCATTGAAGAGGGTTCAAAATGCTGAACATCAACCCACCTATCCATCCCGGAGAAATTCTCCGTGAGGAATATCTCGTGCCGCTCAATCTGAAGCCTTACACGCTGGCCAAAAAGCTGCATGTGCCCCGCACACGCATCGAGCGCCTGGCCAGCGAGACGACACCGGTAACGCCCGACACCGCTTTGCGCCTTGCGAAGTTCTTCGGAACCACGCCGCAGTTCTGGATGAATATGCAGGCGAGCTACGACCTCGCCGTAGAGGGAGAGGCGAAGAAGGCCGATCTTGAAACAATCGAACGTCTACAACCGCGGCCTGAAGTAATCGCGTTAGCAACAACCCGCTTCAAGCAGGCTGCGGAGCTAGCGATAAAAAAATCTCGGCGGTCTGTCGGATAGCCTCAGCCCGTCGCGTCCTTGGGATGCCGACACGATGATGCCGGCCCAACCCAGGGAGAATTATCATGTCGGTTCTTTCGTCCATCGGTCGCATCGCAACCCGGTATGCGGCAGCGCGCGCTCGTCACCGCAGCGAACGCGTCCTGCGTTCACTGCCTGCCTCGCTGCGCAAGGATATCGGGTTTCCGGACGTCTTCGATGCGCAAAACGGCCGCCGCCCCTGACCTCGCGGGGCGCCAGTCAGTCATGCGTATCGCCCGAAAGCGGCGTCGCCTGCATCGATACGCGTTTTTCGAAAGCCTCGAACCAGCGCGTCAGCAGTGCCCGTGAGCGAAAAGGCGGAAGGTGACGGAACGCCATCCAGGACAGCGTGGTGGCCAAGGCAATGTGGCCGATATGGAGCGGCGCCTCGTCGTCCAGCGTGCTCTCGATCCAGTCGTAGCTCGCCTCGATCTTTTCCCGGTATCCGTCGGCGAGAGCACCATAGCGCAACTTTTCGGGTCTCCTTTCCGTCTCCCAGCGCAAGGCTATACCCGTCTGCGCCAGGCCCTGGGCGACCGCCTGCAACCGCAATGCCTGCCAGCGCGCCTCGCCGTCGTGCGGCACCAGCTTGCGACCGTCATGCAGCGTGTCGAGATAGGCGCAGATGACATCGGAATCGAAGATCGGCGACGCGTCGGGCCGCAACAGCACCGGCACTTTGCCGAGCGGGTTTTCGGCGTAGACGTGGGCATTGCGCAAAGTCGGACTGGTCTCGTGATGAATGACCTCCAGCCGATCGGCAATGCCAACCTCGTGGGCGAAGACGAGCGCCTTGCGCGCGAAGGGTGAGTGGGTCTGATAGTAGAGGATCATTGTCGTCCCAGGATTTGAAGAGGCGTTCGCCTGATCCATCTGTTCTAGCCTGCGAGCCGAGAGAATTGCGCTCTGATTGGGCGCGGTCGACGCAAGTTCGTTTCACGCCTCTCGTCCAACTGCGGCTGCGTGGCCTGTCCAGGGCCGGTCGGCCAAAAAAATCTGCCGGCCATGTAGGAACGCCGGCACCTCATCCGTCCTTTGGCTCGCAAGGCCAAACGCAAAGAGGAACAACAGATGACCGATCAGACCCCCGTTCAGCCCGCGGCCAAAGTGCTCGGCGGATTGACCCCCTATCTGCAGCTGGATGGCGCCTTCAAGGCTGCCGAATTCTACAAGAAGGCCTTTGGTGCCGAGCAGGTCTTTGCCTATCCGGCGGACGAAAAAGGCCGCACCATGCACATCCACCTCCACATCAACGGCTCGACGCTGATGCTCTCCGACTTCTATCCCGAAAACGGCATGCCTGCCGTCAAGCCGCAGGGTTACACCATGCAGCTTCACCTCGGCAGCGACGACATCGAAGCCTGGTGGAAGCGCGCCGTCGATGCCGGCTGCGAAGTCGCCGTGCCGCTCCAGATCATGTTCTGGGGTGACCAGTGGGGCAATATGCGCGACCCGTTCGGCGTCGAATGGGCGATGAATGCGCCGGTCAAGAAAGCCTGATCTATCGCCAATGGCGAAGTCCCTCACCGGCTGGCGTCGGTGAGGGATTGTGAACTTCCAGGAGGAGACCCACAATGTCCTATGTCGATGGCTTCGTGCTTGCCGTGCCCAAGGCAAATCTCGATGACTACAAGAGGCTGGCCAATCTCGCAGGCCCTATATGGAAGGAACACGGCGCGCTCGCCTATGTCGAATGCATCGGCGACGACGTGCCCTATGGCGAGGTCACTTCGTTCCCGCGCGCCGTGCAGGCCAAGGACGACGAGATCGTCGTCTTCGCCTGGGCCGTCTATGAGTCGCGGGAGAGCCGCGATGCCGTCATGGCCAAAGTGATGGCAGATCCGCGCCTGAAGGCCGATTGGGCGGACATGCCGTTCGACGGGAAGCGCATGATCTTCGGTGGCTTCAAGCCATTCATAGAGCTTTGAGCAGCCGGTAGCAGATTGGCAGAAGCCCCTCAGCTTCGTCATCCTAGGACGAAGCAGGAGCAAAGCTCCGTCGCGAAGGCCTTAGGATGACGACGCGGGTGCTTAGGCCAATCTCTAAGGCCACGATCAGCTAGAGAGCGTTGCGCTAATCCAGCCTGTCCAGAAGCGGCTTCAGCCGGTCACCATAGCGCTTCCATAGATCGACCGACCCCTGATACATCGGCTGGCGCACCTGTGCGGCTGAAGCCGTGCGCACCGGTCGGTCGGTCTCGTGGAACGATAGTGCCGCGTCGTCCCAGGGCAGGCCGAGATGGGCGATCAATGCCCGCGTCTGGCCTTCCTGGTCGGCGACAAAATCCTCGTAGCGTACATCGTGCACGACGCCTGGCAGCACCGTGTGCCAATGCTTCATGATGTCGGTGTAGAGATTGTGGAAGTCGGCGAGCTCGCCGAGATCGTAGCCATAGCGATGGCTGTCACCGCGGAAATGCACCTTGTAGATCGACAGGCAGGTGGCCGCCGCATCGCGCGCGCAGTGGATGATCCTGGCCTTGGGCATCATCATGTGGATGAAGCCGACAAGCAGGAAGTTGCCCGGCATTTTGTCGGTGACGTGGCGCATGTTCGGATAGCGGGCATGGAGCATGTCGAGATAGGCTTGGCCTGCCTCGGCAAAATCCGAATCGCCCGTATCCGATACGCCCCATGGGAAGCCACCCGGCATAGTCGCCGGGAACTGCCTGCCGACCGCCTTCTTCAATATGCTGAGCTCGCCTGCGCCATAGACCTGCGGATGGCTGGCAATGATCTGCTCGACCAGCGTCGTGCCCGAACGCGGCATGCCGACAATGAAGATCGGCGTGTCGTCGCTGATTGAGCTGGGACTGTGCTTCTCGAAGAAGCCGGCATCGAAGGTGGCCTTCATCGCCTCGAACTCGGCCCGCGTCCTGGCCTGGTCGTAGTCGATGCCTTTGCGGCGGATCGCATTGCCCTCGGCGAAATAGTCGAAGGCCCGGCCATAATCCTTGAGATCGTCATTCGCCTTGCCGAGTCCGAAGGACAGCTGCATGCGCGCCAGGCTGTCCTGCGGCGCCTTGGTATGCTGGGCTTCCATGCCCCCAAGCTCGCTGTCGCGCTCCTTCTGGCGCTTGACCTGCGTCAGCATCAGCCAGGCTGTGGCCATGGCGGGGTTGATCGCCAACGCCTGCCGGAACAGGTCGGCCGCCTCGTCGAGCTTGCCCTTTTCCATCAACCCGACGCCGAGCCCGTGCAGCAGGTCGGCATCCTTGGGTCGGATCGCCAGCGCTTCGCGGAAGGCAGCCAGCGCCTCATCCAGCCGCCCGGCTTCCTGCAGGGTTTCGGCAAGCCCGATGCGGGCGCGCACATGAAATGGGTTGCGTGCAACCGTGCCGCGATAAATCTCTTCGGCCTCTTCGAACTGGCCGACCTGTTTCAGCGATGAGCCGAGATTGTCGCGCGCCGCGAGTTGGTCCGGCCGCAGATCTACTGCGCCGCGAAAGAAATCGATGGCCGCAGCAGGGCGGCCGAGGTCGCGCATCACCGTACCGAAATTGTTGAGGAAATCGGGATTCGTCGGCTGCAGGCTCACCGACCGTTCGATGAGATCCAGCCCTTCTTCGCTGCGCCCGGTCTGGTGGAGCAGCAGTCCCAGGAAATGCGCCGCGGCCGCGTGCTTGGGCTGACGCGCCAGCACCTGCCGGTAGATCGTCTCAGCCTCTTGCCGGCGCCCGGCCTGATGCAGTTGCAACGCCTGCTGCACATACTGGTCGAGGCCCAGCGGCGGCTGTCCGCCTGCGCCAGACCTGGCTCCCGCACCCGCCGCTCGTCTTTGATCTCTGTTGATGGGAAACCTACCGTGTTTTATCCGCCTGTGGCGATCTAGGCCATCGGCGCCGCAGGTTCAAGGCTTCGCTTGCTGTCTCATCCTTTCGTCGGTGCGGAAAGATCAAATCAGCACACCGCGATCCGGCCCCAGCAAATCTGGCTCGAGGCCACGGAGCGCGCGTTCATCGATATCAACTCGGCCCGCTCAACGCTCGTTCGTGCCCGCGAACTTGGCCACGCAGTGGCAATCGACGACTTCGGCACCGGCTACTCCAGCCTGTCCTATCTCGAGGGGCTGCCGCTCGATGCGCTCATAATCGACAAATCGTTCATCGATACGATCAGCACGAATTCCGCCACCAATTCCGTCACCGCGCATATCATCGACATGGCCAAGACACTAAAGCTGAAGATCATTGCCCGAAGACGGGGAAACGCAGGCGCAGGCCGACTACCTCGCGGCGCGCGACGTCGACTACGGCCAGGGCCGGCTGTTTGCCAGACCCATGCCCGCGTCCGAGTTCGTCGCCGACTGTCGCCGGTGAAACCGACGGCTTGATGATTGTCGTCCTCAACGAGGCGCAGCGTTCTCAGCACGGCCCGTCGCCAACGACGCGATAGTCCGCGGCACGGGCTTCGCAGGAATTGGGGAAGGTGCGCATTTCGCCATGCCGGCGCGCGCACACCGGCGCATATTCGCGGGTGCAGAACGTCTGCTCTTCACCACCGCCGCCGCCGCCACCGCCGCCACCGTCGCGGCACGGACCGTCGCGCACGATGCGGTAGCCGGCCCGGTCGGCAAGACAGGCATTGGCGAAGGTCTGGCGATCGCCGCCGCGCCGGGCACAGACCGGCTCGTACTGCTT